>WJOV01000159.1 GCA_009618475.1 Methanosarcinales archaeon
GAGGGGGGGGGCTTTTTATTCTTAAACGCTATGTTAATAAATATACATAGGGATTATTAAAAGAAAGAGAAAGGTGAAGAAATTGAAAGTGCGTTTGCCAAACGGGAGGGAAATAGAAGCGATGGATGTTGACTTCGAGACGAAAAAAGAGGATTGGAATGAATATAAGCTGGAAGACGGCACGGTATTGAAGTTTAAGACGGTGGTCAGTAGCATTATTCGCACTGAGGACCACGACCCGATGACAGGTGACCCCGTCTATCACGTTCGTTCTACGAACATACTGCGAGTGAAAGTGCCGGAGGAGTTGAAGCGGTTGCCTGCTGCGAAGAAGTCAGGTGGAGAAGGGGAAGGAGTGGAAGTGGGCTAATTAGCCAATAGCCAAGCAGGTAACAGTTCCCTATCTCCTATTTGGCTATTCCCTATTCCCTTATTTTCACCTCTTTACCTTTTCTCCTTGGCACTATCTCCAGTTCGGCGTGCTCGAATTTGGTTTTTAGTTCTTTGCCTTCTTGCAAATAATCGAGGAATAAAGCTAATGCGGCTATTTCCGAATGCGGCTGGTTTCCTACTGCGATGTTCCAGTCCGCAGCATTGAAAATATCATAAGGGACTTTCTCAGCACCTACTACGACCATTACACGATTCGTTTCTTCCCTTATTTCGGCTATCACGTCAAGGACGTTCTCACCGTACATCGTCAGATGACAGACTTTCCCGCCTTCTTGCTTCCATTTATTTAGCTCGTCGCGCCATTTCACACCTGTTTGAACAAAGAAGTCGCCACCCCACCTCTCCGTTACTTCTTTTATACTTCGCTCTATGCCCTTATCATCCGAAGCGAGTAGCATGCCTTTAGCTCCTAATGCTCGCCCAACTAATCCAACGTGCGTAGTCATTCGTTTATCACGCTCCATGCGGTGTCCTAATCTCAGCACTACTATTTCCATTACACAACACTTTTTCTTTTTTACAAAAAGAAAACCTGTGCTAAAAGAAAAAATCTATATGCAATGGATACTATGAAATATTACTGCAACAATCGTTTTTATTCTCACCCGCAAAAGAAGCTAACGGAGGTAGTTCACAGAATTACGGACATCGCAAACAAAAGGCATAATACCCCTACCACGTCTGTTAAGCTGGTTATGAGTGGTATAGTATCGTTATCAGGGTCCATGCCAAATTTAAAGGACAGAATTGCGATGTAATAGGAAGCGAGGTTAAGAAAAGTTGTGCATAAAATACCGCCTAAAAGTGAGATAGATAGCATTTCAAATATGCTCGGAGTGGATATGCCAAGAAGGATACTCGCAACGTATGCCAATACACCGACAAATGAAAATACGAACACGGAAAGAAGGTATATCACGGCGAAATTCGCGGTGACAAGCTTATCGGGAAACGGCTTTGGAACCACCGTGCCTATGTGAAGCATGGAGGAAAGGCGAGCACTTAATATACCGCCTAACGCATTACTTTCACCCAGAAAAGGTGGAATAATTATCAATAGAGCAGGAATAGTGATTAAAGGCAGCGACACTCCATCGGACGTTATCCTGGCAAAATCCAGTGCTATTCCGGCGAGAGTGCAGAGAAGCCCGCAGATGAAAAGCATCGGGATACTTTCCATAAGAATACGCCTTACCGCGGCATCGTTTGATTTCAGACCTTTTACGGCGCAGAAAACCGCAGCAAGGATAAATAAAATTGAAAGCATGGTTACTAACCCCATAGGTGATTTTAGCAATATGATAGCAGCCAGGAACAAAGCGGGTATGGTTATCATGTCGCCGGCGGAGGTTATTATTGGCGAGGACATGTTATCTAAATCCCAGTTTCTTCGGTAGCCAATAATGGAGACGAGAATTGCGATGCCGAGCAGGATGATTCCGGAGATTAAACCGCCGATTACCGAAATGAGAATGAATCCCCGGAGAGAAATATACTCGAAATCCGGCGTTGCAAACGCATCCGCTACTAATTTCGCTAAAAAGCCAAGGATAACGGAAAGAATGAGCGTTAGTAGCAGAGATGCGTATGCGTTTTGGTGTAATACACTTCCTTTTTTCAGGGTGGGAGAGAAAAGACCGAGATGCATGGAAGTTCCTAATCGGGAGACGAGCGCACTGTAGATATTACCACGCATGGCAATTGCAGGTGGAATAAGAATCATGAGACCAGGAAGCAGTTGCAGCATATCTGTCATCAAACTCAACCCAATTCCAGCCAGAAGACCGGTGAAAGAACAGAATAGCAGCGAGAGGGGGGCTTGCCTGAATAAGTCTGAGAAGTTGTGAAGAAATATTGGAATCTTTTGCAGTTCTTTTATTCTCTTCCTCATCCTCATATTCATACTCGTGCCTCCCTCTACCTACTTTCTTTTGCCCACAGGGGCTTTTACCCTTACTCATGCTTATGCTTATGCCTTTCCTCCTACCCAAGCCTAAGGCTATGCTTATGCCATTAAGGCTATCCGGAGGTTCGGGTTCAGCTTCGCTTTCGTTAGCTATTCCTTGCATGGCTATCTTGATTTTGTAACGTCTTTTCTTATTTTACCACTCCCCTTTATAAATTTATAAGGTGAAAATGAATGTCGGCGGAAGAAAGTAAACTGGGTGAGATAAGGAAGGGGATAGATGAGATAGACGATGCAATTGCGGATTTACTTTCAAAGAGGAGGCAATGTGCGACGGAAGCAAAGGAGGAGAAACTGCGGCTGAAAAAACCACTCAGGGACAGGCAAAGGGAAAAGGAAGTGGTGGAGAAGTGGTGTGAGAGGGCAAGTAGAAGTGGGAGTAGGAGTAGAGGGGGCGATAAGCATGGATTAAGCGAGGAGATGATGAAGAAGATGGCTGAGCTCATAATCGAATATACGGTTAAAAATGAGATGGAAGAGTGAGAATATGGAACTCATGGCTATCACGGCGAAAGGAATCACGATAAAAATAAGGAATTTTGAAATCCCTGATATTAGAAGAGTGATGGAAATAGAGGAGCAATCGTTCCTGGATGGCGATGCGGGATTGTATTTGGAGTTATACGAGGAATGGCCGGAGGGTTTCATGGTAGCGGAGAAAGAAAACAAGGTGATTGGCTTCGTGGTTATGGTATTAACGCCGGAAGGGGAAGGGCGAGTATTTGCACTTGCCGTTGATTCGCGATATAGGGGAGGAGGCGTAGGGCGGACATTATTAAAGGCGGCTTTTGCCGTTCTCCGGAAAATGAAAATATGGTATGTGCTGCTGGAGGTGCGTGTAAGCAATGTCGTGGCACAGAGATTGTATGGGAGTATGGGATTTGCCGAAATTGGATTCGTTCCTTTCTATTACAAAAATGGAGAAGGAGCGATAGAGATGCGGAAGGTGTTGTGACAAACTTTCTTTGGGAAAGGAAGTTTGATCAAAGAAACAGGTTTTTGATAAAACTTTTTTAAAAAAGTTTTAAATCTCGTGGTTATAAACTCTTCTTACCCACCACGGAAATAAAAACAGGACCTCTTATATCTATCTTCTTCTTCCTCGAAGTGATATAACGCATCGCCACCTCGTCTATCTTTACGTTTATATCCGCACCGCTTCTTACTATCCTCGCCTTCACTTCACAATCTTTTTTATCTATTTCGCCTATTTTTGCCGCTCCCTCTATCCTTCGAGCAGCAAAAGCAGCAAAAGCATCTAAAAATCTTATGTCCGTTGGCACGCCCTCTTCAAACGTCGTTTCCCATTCCTTTTTCCTCGGTATCCCAAATATAGACCCCTCGTGCACAACCATTTCATTCAGATATGCGGGACCGCAAAGAAGCGTGTTTTCCTCTGGCTCTGTCACCCATACTTCAACGTCCTTCCCGAATAGAGGACCTCGATATGCGAGAAACTCACAGGGTGATTTCGCACTGCCTTTATCTTCACATACCCGAACGATATTTTTTGCGATTTTATCTCCTTCAGCCGTGCCCGGTGTCTCTTCCATGCTTACCATCCCTGCTATTTCCATATCGCTCAATTCCCATTGTGCATAAAATTGCGGAAACGTTAACGCTCTTACATCGCTCGCATCGTGCAATATCATCGCTAATCGCTCCACGCCCAATCCAAGGTTCATCACGGGATACGGAATATCGTATTGCGCCAGCGCAGTGGGTGAATAAATACCAAAAGTAGCTACTTCCACCCAGCCGATTCGAGGATGATAGCAAAAAACCTCTGTTTGCGTCTCCGGCATGTAATATTTCGAGCGTTTCTCGTCCTTCCTGAATTTTATTTTATCGAAGCCAAATTGCGAAAGCAGCCCGGTTGCGATGTCCTTACCATCGTCTATGCTTACTTCTTCATTGCATAAGACGCAGGATGCGGAATGGTAATTACGGAGCCGTATTTCGCCCTCTCGCTGCTCTCTCCTGAAGCATCTATCAACCGAGAACTGTTTTATCGGTAATGTGTTTTTATTCCAGACTTCGGCAAGTGTCAGGAACCAGCCGGAGGTCATGTGACTTCGTAATGTGCTTCCGGAAGGAACGGGGGAAAGGTTTTTCAACTCCGGGAAAACGGCATCAAACACTTTTGCCACTTCTATATCCGCCACGTCCACACTATTTGCCACTTCATATACCAGGTCATCGCCGTCTATCTCGCCTTTTTTATACCGGTGCAGCGTATTCCTGAGCGCCTCTATTTCCTCTTTCGAGCATTCTTTACCAAAGTACGAGCTCATTCGCTTCACACTATCCTCGGAAATGCCAATGTCCGGGCGAGGCAGACCAGCGAGATAATAACAGCGGTCCAGGACTGCAAGTGCTTCTTTTCCAAATTGCTTCTTCACTTCCGCTTCTTCTATTATCACCGGGTTCATGACTTCCTCGAAGCCGAGCCGCAGATACGCATCTCTCAGCTTTTGGATGGTTTCAAATACCGGATGCGGTTTTACACATCTTAAACGTAGTAAAGACCTCGGATATTTTTCATTGAGACTTCTCTCTCTTGCGTATTTTGTTCCCGCCATCCATGCAGCTTCAAAATCCTTGCTCGTTTCTTCTCTTATCTGTTTTGGGTCGAATTTCATGGCTTTTTCAAATAGCTCCTATTGTGTATATCCGATGGTTATTTATATATCTTTGCGTTTTAACTGCGAAGAGAACATAGCTTGAAAATTAATTTCAAAATGTTGCTCATTGTAAGCAATATTGTTTACAATTAGCCTTATATATAATAAAAAAACATGCGTCTTTATATATCCCGAATTTCAAACTTGTTAAAAACTAAGAAAACCACGGTTTAAAAAGTCCGAGATGCGCGGGGATTTGCCCTCGAAAAGAAGCGCCTTCGGCGGCGTTGAAAAGGGTACTGTGGTAAGTGCATCCTAAAAGGAGTAGTAGAAAGGAATAAAAAAGATGGAGGGATAAAAAATGAGTGAAATAAAGAAGATTGAGGAAGAAGAAATACCTGAGAGCGAGGCGGAAATGAGCGAACTCGAGGACATAGACTTAGACAAAATAGAGGAAGGCTGGAAGACATTTGAAGCGGAGTCGAAAGAGCGAGGGCAGTTGAGTGGTGGAGCTTTTTTGGAAAGCTGGGAAGAATATTTTAAGGAAAAAGCACCAAAAGGGAAACCAGGAGAACCTGAGGTAGAAGACAGCGAGTTACTTAAAATAGCTGAAATAACCGAAGTGATCGAAGCACACGAGCGTGAGATATTCAACTATGAAAACGTAGTGGGCGTTGGAGCCGGCTTTAAGACCGTAGGGGGAGAACCTACAAGGGAGCTTGGTCTGGTGGTATTTGTCGAGAAGAAGCTGGAAGAGGATGTGAAACTTTTGTCGAAGAGGGATACTGTTCCACCGGAGATTGAAGGAAAGAAGACAGACGTGGTAGAAGTAGGCAGAATAGAAGCGCTTACATACAAAGGTTGCTACAGACCAGCTTTTCCGGGTTGCAGCATAGGGCATTACAGGATTACGGCAGGAACTTTTGGCTGCATGGTTCAGGATAAAAGAACGCATGCGTTCAAAATACTGAGCAACAATCACGTCTTAGCCAACACGAATGCTGCCCGCATAGGTGATCCAATACTGCAACCGGGTCGTTATGACGGGGGAATATATCCAAGGGACATGATTGCCAAGCTTGAAAAGTTTGTGCCGCTTTCGGCATCCACCTATAACCTGGTCGATGCAGCGGTTGCCGGACCTATAAATCTTCGATACGTTATAGCGAGCATTGCAAGGCTGGGTATTCCAACGGGAACTGCACAGGCAAGACTTGGCTGGACTGTTTACAAGGCTGGAAGAACTACGCAATTGACCAGCGGACGAGTAACTGCAACTAATGCAAGCGTGAAGGTTGGGTATGGTGGCGGGATTACGCTATTGTTCAGAAACCAGATCCTTACAACAAGGATGGGTGCTGGCGGGGATTCGGGGTCGCTGCTGGTAGACCCTTACAAGAGGGCAGTGGGACTACTCTTCGCAGGCTCGTCAACCATAACCGTTCATAACCACATCACGAACGTTTTGATGGCTCTCGGTGTGGAAATGGTCACGGCACTTTAAATGAAGAAGAATCCGATAGAGGGAATGCCCGGTCTATTTTGAATAGGTCGGGCTATTTTATTTTTTAGTAATCAAGTTAAAGAGCCTCTATTCTACCCATCTCTACAACATCGGTCTTAACACCATCAATCTCCTTTGGAATAATGTCCCGCTTTGAAAGTTGTGCGGCTGGCACCTTCTTCTCAACATAAACTACAAGGCAGAGTTCATCCGTGGGTTTACCAGCTTTCGTCCTATAACTGGCTCCGAGCCCAACAACGTTTGGATACTTGTATATCTCCAGCTCGCGTTTTTCAATAACCTCGGATATTTTAGCCATTTCAGCTTCTTCTATTTCTCCCCCTGGATTCTTTGGTTGCTTTTGTGGTGCTTCTTTTGCCCTGAAAAATTTTTCCCAGTTCTCCGCGATTTCCTCTGCATCTTTCTCGTTTTCTTTCCACTCTTCTTCTAATTTATCCAAATCCATGTCCTCAATCTCGCTCATCTCGCTTTCGGGTATTTCGTTCATGTTTGTTCCTCCTTTATTTTAAAATAGAATATATGAATATAAAAAGCCATAACACAAATTCAGTTCCAGCCAATTTACGATGAGTTCAACAGCGAACTTGTGGTGCAGGTTGCGAGGATGAGCGGTAATCACAGACTGAGTTTGAAGGCACTTGAAGAAATCATTAAACTACATTACAACGAACGTCGTCCTCATCAATCTTTTGATAATAAAACACCAGCAGATGTCAGAACTGCGGCAACAGGCAACAACAAGGAATATTCACCCCCCACAGAGAATTGGAGAAATGGGATGCTTTCTATCGCTCTATACTGGGTGGAACAAAACCGGCAATATGTTAATGGACATTACATCTAACCAAATATCTTTTATTAATGCATAGCATAACAAATGATTATGTCTTTCAATTTTGCGGTAGCTTTGGAAAGCATCCGGGTGATGTTGATGGCGATGATTCCTTTTGGAGAACTTCGCACTTCCATACCATTTGCAATTGGCATTTATGAAATGGGACCCGAACAAGCTTTTGTTCTGTCTGTAATAGGAAATATGCTACCCGTAGTTCCTTTACTCCTCTTTCTCGACCCTGTTTCAAACTGGTTGAGAAGATACAACATTTTCGATAGGTTCTTTAACTGGCTATTCTCAAGAACGATGAGATATAACAATAGGATGGAGAAATATGGCTCTTTAGGACTAATACCTTTTGTTGCGATTCCTCTTCCCGTGACAGGAGCATGGACGGCGTGTGCAGTCGCTTTCGTCTTTGGCATTCGCAGCCGATACGCATTTGCAGCTATTTTCGCAGGTGTGATAATCGCAGGTATAGCAGTAACGCTATCGTGCATGGGTGTCTTGAAAGTGTTAGAGATTTAGTTTATTAGAGGCTTAGAGGTTTAGTTAAATGGCTAAGTAAACCGCCAAACCGCCAAACCACTTAAACACGCTCACTTCCTCTCCACATACCGCCCTCTCCGTTCTATCTCCTTTACCCTTTTCAACACCTGCGATGCACTCGGGAAAGTTCTCCGGTAGCCCTTTATAAACGACAGTTTTAATTGTTCATACGATTCATGCGTGCCTCTGAGACTCTGGAAAAATAGATGGACGTCTACGCCTCTCGCTTCTGTGCTCGACTCGATAAAGGATAACCCGAAATCTATAAAATAGACGACGTTATCGCTGCCTACAATAATATTGGAAGTGGTCAAATCGCTATGAATTATTCCATTTTTGTGCAAGATGCCAACGAGTTCGCCTATTCGCTCGCTTATCGCATCATTCATCACTTCCCTTGCTAAATCACCTTCTATTCGCTCCATTACGATTTCGTAATCGGTAATATCAAAGATAATAGGAGTAGGCACGCCTTTTCTTCTCGCTTCCGAGATTATCTTCGCTTCGCTTTTCGTTCTTTCTTTCCTTATTCGCTCGTCTATCCCTCTTACCCTG
>WJOV01000161.1 GCA_009618475.1 Methanosarcinales archaeon
CCTTACAAGCGGTATCCCGAACCTCTTTGCCACCTCACCCGCATAATCCCTCTTCTCCGCCGTAACAGGCAAAATAAAAGTCACTGCGACAACTTCTATACCTTGATCTAAGACGAGCTTCGTCGCCAATATCGAATCTAATCCCCCGGACAACAATGCTAAAGCTTTCATCACACTTTTTCTTTTTATATCTTATAACAAAAGTTTACTGATTTTCTTCTTCGCTATCTAAAGGTCTACTGCGTTTTAACTATATGTTGCAATACATTGTGTATCAAAAAATCGAAACATTTATATACTCCAAATATGACATACAATATCATGAAAAGAAATCTTTATCAAACACTGAGAACTGCAGGGATAGCGCTTGCCATGTTTAGAGAATATAAAAGACATGAGCACAAGGATAAGCGCGTGTTTGCGGCTGCATTGGCGTCGCTTACAGCGGAGTCCATGGGTGGTTCACTTCATACATATAGTGATGAAGGGTTTACCCTTGTTGTTTCAGAATGGACCCAATCTAATCCACCTAAGGCGGTACTCCTCTCAGATACTATCTCAAACTGGACCGCCGCTGTGGCTTTTTGGTGCGTTTCAGGCCAAAACCGATTTGCAAATGAAGAAAGCTGGTCACATTTGGAGAATACGGATATTGACCGTTTCATTATGAAGTCAACCTATGATTGGTGGCAAAGTTCGCCTCAAGGGAGCGCTCTAAGGTGGGCAGAAGCAACTCGTATTTATGAAGATTCGGGATTGGACAACCTAATTATTAACGATAGTGATAAATGGAAGCGGGGGATGGATGATCTTAAGCCTGAGTTGCTAAAGGTCTTGGGATATGATTCATTCCATCAGATAGACCCATCAGAGTTTGCAAAATTTGAAAAGCTGCTTGTAAAGATGCAAAAATTCGATGGTTCTGCAGAGAGGGACATATTAGCTGCAGAATATGAAAGGGACATATTTCATAGTTATCTTCGGACAGCTTATCCGCCTGAGGACAGGGATTATCTACTCTTGGTGGCCTATAATTGTATCGCTAGGCCACTTCCGACACACATTCCTATCGAAGTTTTAAGGAATCGCGACGATCTGAGTCCCGCGCAGGCCTTAGCATGGTATCTTGTTGAAGAAGAACGTGGCCCAAAACTCACCTACGCCGCTGCAGCCAATATGCTTGGAATGAAAAATCGGCAAGAAATCGGGACACATTTAAAACGAGTTCGTGAAACCCTTTCAAAAACAGGCCTAAAGCCAAGACTGAGTGGCATAGTCCGCTGGGAGTACCTCTACGAAGAAGCACCTGAGGCAATTGAAATAGACCTAACACTCCATCATTATGGAGGAAGCGCCGGGGAGGGGCGCGATGATATAAATACCCAAAAATTAGGGGGTGATATAAATGAGCAAAAGAAGCGATAGCAATAACCAATCCAATCAATTGAATCCCAACAATGACGCCTACTGGCAAAGTAGGGGTGATGATGGGAAACCGGATGATTGGGAAAAAGAGCAGGAAGAGTAAGTTGGAAGAGTAATGAATAAGAAATTGGGAGGGCAGTAGCCCTCCCATATTATTTTATTACAAAAGTTTTATCAAAAAATTGTTTTTTGGTTGGGAGGGTTGATAAAGGGGGGGGTCTGCCCCTCATAAAGAAAACCTGTGCTAAAAGAAAAACTTGTGAAAATCTGTGTAATCTTGTGGTTATAAAAGCCTCTCATACCCCGAGCTTTTCAATAGCAACTTCCGCCGCTTTTTTACCGGATACCAACATAGCGCCAAAAGTGGGACCCATTCTCGGAAGCCCGTATGCCGCGGAAACAGCCATACCGGTAACTATCAGCCCCGGATATAATTCCGAAGTATGCTCCACCACAAGATCCTCAGACCGTTCAACCCACATCGCACCCTGTCCTTTTGCCTTAAGCAGCCCTCTTTCCTCCAACTTTTTTACTACCGAGGCATCGTGACCCGTTGCGTCTATCACGAGCTTGGATTCCAGTGAAACAGGGTCAACACATGCTATTTCTCTCGGCAGAGCCGAAACGGCAGTCCAATTCACTACCACTCCACTCACTTTCTCGTTATGCAGAACCACGTCATCCAGCGCTGTCATATTTAATATTTTCGCACCGGCATCACATGCCGCCGCAATTAATTTCGAGCAGGCATGCGGTGCATCAGCAACGTATAATCCCTTGACCTTGCCATACTCTTTATAAGGCACCCCAAGCTCATCGAGAATGCGTTCCGCCGGCGACCTGACCGTGAGCTTGTTCATCAAAAACCCGCCAAGCCAGAACCCACCACCCAAATAATTGTTCCTTTCTATAATCAATACCTTTACACCGCTGGCTGCCAGCTCCTTCCCTGCCATCAATCCCGACGGACCACCACCTACTATGATTACCTCTGTCTCCACGTAGTTCTCAAATTCTTTTGCAAATTCAGCCACTATCGCTCTCGTAATCTGGCTTTCCGAAACGGGTGAAAATTCTACGGCTTTCATAAAACAACTATTGGCATTTGTTATTTATAAAGAACTCTTTGCCAATTCCTCCACTATCCCCTCGGCTATCAGCTTTTTCGCTCCTTTCACCTGTTTTATGTCCACGTCCTTCGCACCCTCTCTTATTATATATACCTCGTTCTCCTCGGTCCCTATCCCACCCTCACCAACGTCATTCGCAACTACCATCGCGAGGTTATATTCCTCCATCTTTTCCCTCGCCCTTCTTATCAGTTCATCCTCAGAAACGTTCGTTTCTGCTTTAAACCCCACGATAACAAGTTCTGGGAATTCAGTCCTCACTTCTTCTATCAATTTCACGGTGGGAACGAGATGCAAATGGAAATCACCACCAGAAGGGATTTTTGCTTCCAACGGCTCAATAGTAAAATCCGAGATGGCGGCGGCGGAAATAAGCACGTCATATCCACTGCGAAGCTCATTCACGCATGCATCAATCATTTCACGTGCAGTCTCCACCCTGACTTCTTTTATTCCTATCAAATTCAGCGCTTTGCTGTGTATGAGTGTGACCTCGGCACCCTGTTTATACGCTTCTTTCGCCAGTTCAATCCCGGTCCGACCGGAACTTCGGTTTGTTAATACTCTTAGGGGGTCTATCCGCTCGATGGTAGGACCGCCAGTAATGAGGATGCGTTTTCCAGCAAGTTTTTTCGGCGAAAGCATACGCTCAATGGAAAGAATTATGTCTTCAATCGAGACGATTTTCGCAAGCCCTTCTTCAAATCTAGGTCCTATAACGGTTACTCCGAGCCTTCTCAGCTTCTCAAGGTTCTCTATCAGAACCGGGCTCTTATATATGGTCTCGTGCATTGCCGGCACCATTATAATAGGAATTCCAGAGCCAAAGGCAGTAGTTGCAAATGCAGTCACGGTTGTATCTGATACGCCCCCGGCTATTTTGTTTATCGAGTTTGCCGTGCACGGCGCGATGATAAAAAGGTCTGCCGAACCCTCCATCCCTAAAAACTCCACGTGTTCTATATTCCCCATCAATTTCGTTATTACTTCGTGTCCCGTGGCATAATGGAGCGTATATGGATGAATTATTTCCGTTGCCGCTTCACTCATCACGCCATATACGTCTGCACCATGTCTTATCAATTCACGTGTGAGTTCTACGGTTTTAACTGCCGCGATAGAGCCAGTAACACCTAAGACGACCTTCTTCCCTAACAAAGAATGGCTTTTTGTCCCTTTAATCCTCAGGGTTGGATGTGGACCCCTTTCTCTCTCTGGCATAATGGACCGGTCGGGATTTGAACCCGAGGCCTCTCGCACGCCAAGCGAGTGATCTTCCAACTGATCTACCGGCCCTAACAGATATTCCCCGAAGCATCCTCTATTATTCTCTCGCAATAAAAGCACCTGAACTGAGGCGGATTCTCACTCACCGTAACGAACTTAGACATAACCGGCTCCTTCTCCGCATTGGATATGCAATTAGGATTCGCACATCTTATAATGCCCTCTATTGACTCCGGAAGGTAAACCTTATGCTTTCCTGCTACTTCGGAATCCTGTATTATGTTTATCGTTGCGTTTGGTGCAATCAAAGCGATTTTATCCACTTCCTCAGCCTTTAACTCCCTGTCTTCCACTTTTACTATGTCCTTCCTGCCCATCTTTTTGCTCCTCACATTTATTACCACGCTTACAACCGCATCCGTCCTTCCGTTTATCTCTAATATCTTCAACACGTTCAGCGCCTGCCCTGCTGTAATGTGGTCAATAACCGTTCCGTTTTTAATCGGCACTATTTTCAATTCTTTCTTCATCTTACTTTAATGGGGCCGCCGAGATTCGAACTCGGGACAACTCGGTCTTCAGCCGAGCGCTCTCCCGGTCTGAGCTACGGCCCCTCTTCTACCTATATTCTATATCTTTTTCTCAATTTATAAATATTTCCGCATTGTTTTTATATTTTATAATGGAAGAAGAGCTAAAAAAAGCGATAGATTTTGTAGTATCGAAAAATGCGAAATACGCCGATGTCCGCCTGGAAAAGGGTCACGCAACTGCTATTGAGCTAAGAGACGACGTCCTCAGAGAGATGAGCTATGGTATAGACCAGGGCGTAGGCGTAAGAGTCCTGTATAAAAACTCGTGGGGGTTCTCTTCCTCTAATGACGTCTCAAAACCCAATCTGAAAGATACCTTTGAAGACGCTTTGAACATCGGTAGAGCGTTATCGCTATCAGAAGCGGATAAGAAAGCGGAAGCCGTAAAAATAGCGGACGCTGGGCAGGGAAGCGATTATTCCAAGCTAAAGCCGAAAATAAATCCCGAAGACGTCGGCATAGAAGAGAAGAAGCGGCTGGTTAAAGAAGCGTATAAAGCGGCAAGGAAACACTCTCCATACATAAAAACCGTTTCTATATTATATCTGGATGGTTACGAGGAGAAGGTATATGCGAATTCCGACGGAAGGTATATCGTAATGGAGACGCCGGCGGTTTTTATGCGTGTGCGTGCGGTAGCGAAGAAGGGGAACGTTTTGCAAGAAGGTGTGGAGAGCATAGGAGCAGTGGCGGGTTTTGAAGTCATAGAAGAGGAGAACCCCGAGGTCGTGGGCGTAAAGGCTGCGGATAAAGCTGTCAGGTTGCTTGATGCTGAACTGCCACCTGCCGGTGAGCTCCCGGTGATAATGGACAACAAGCTTACCGGCGTTTTTATGCACGAAGCGCTTGGGCATTCCGCAGAAGCCGACCACGTTTTATACGGCGAATCAATACTGAAGGGTAAATTGGGAGATGAGATAGCCTACGAAGGTCTAACAGTTGCTGACGACCCGACCATCGAGAACTCGCACGGATATTACAAATATGACGATGAAGGAATGGAGTCAAAAAGAACGGAGATAATAAAAAACGGCGTTTTGGTCTCTTACTTGCATACAAGGGAAACCGCAGGCAGGTTAGAAGCGGTGCCAACCTCGAATGCGCGCGCTGCTGATTATTCTGAAGTTCCGCTGGTCAGGATGAGCAATACGGTAATTGAGGAAGGGAGCTGGAGTTTTGACGAAATGCGGGAGGATATGCCATTTGGAATCTATGCTAAGGGTATGCGCGGAGGGCAGGTAGATACGGTAAGGGGTGAATTTCAGTTCAGCGCAGAGGAAGCGTTCCTGATAGAAAAGGGCGTGCTTTCAAAACGGCTGAAAAACGTTTCTCTTTCCGGCAGGACCTTAGACGTATTGAAAAACATAGATGCCGTGGGGAACGATAAAAAGCGAGGGACAATAGGTTTTTGCGGTAAAGATGGTCAAGAAGTCCCTGTTTCCGAATACGCGCCGCATGTCCGCGTGAAGAAGATATTGGTCGGTGGGGCGGTATCTGCACAAAATTCGGTGAAAAAATGAAGAAGGATATGGTAACAAGGCATGAGTTCCGTCATTTATCCATGAATTTTAATCGCTTCTACTTCTGCCCTATACACCTTTTCTATCGCCGTTTCTTTTTCCGCAATCCTTTCTGACATATACACTGCCGCTTCATGGTCGAATTCAAGTAGTTTCCTTACTATCGTATTCTCTTCATTCAATTTATATCGTGTTTCATTCCCTATTCTTCTGCTCTCTTTTACAAATTCCCATTCCTCTAACAGAGTCCAATACCTGTTAAGCGTTGCCCATTCGATACCCGAGTTCTCGGCAATCTCTGTCTTAGAGTACTCATATCCTTTGTGGTCTATCAAAAAATCCATTATCTTTACTACCGGAGTTTCTCCGAATATGTGTTTTAACGCCATTATTATTCCCTCAGTATTTATTATACCTTTGATATATTTAAACCTTTTGAATATTGAATGTAATACACCTAAACTGAGAATCCCATATACAAAAATGATACAAAAGGAATTAACCCCTTATCAGAAGAAAATTCTTCTAAAGCTTAGACGTAATTTTTACATTGGAAGTAGGCATACCTCAGAAGACAATGTCATTAAAGGTTTCCCAAAAGATGTAAGAGGCGATATAAAGAAAGCATTCAAAAAGCTAATTAAAAATGGCTATTTAATCTCTAAACCCACTTCTTATGGATTGGAAGTATCAATAAATCCCGTGATGATGAAGGAAATCAACAGGATACTGGAGGAGGAATAAACCAGATAATGTGCGGCGAAAAGATAAACAACGGGGATGCTTCGGAATTTATTCCGTGTGTGGCATGGTTGCGGCTATCCGCTCCCCATTTGTATATACATTCATCCTTTCGCCCCTCACGAACCCAATAATACA
Source organism: Methanosarcinales archaeon (assembly GCA_009618475.1). GTDB lineage: Archaea > Halobacteriota > Syntropharchaeia > Alkanophagales > Methanospirareceae > WJOV01. The sequence continues at coordinate 6,775 of WJOV01000161.1, forward strand.
CAACCCGGTCTTCCCCGCGATTTCAATCGCCAAACTCGTTGTAGCACCTCTCGATGCGACGACCGGAATATTTGCTACCGAACACTTCAATGCCATTTCTGACGATATTCGACCTGTGCAAGCTACAAAAGTATCTTCAAAATCTATATTCTCCGTCAATCCGTAGCCTATCACCTTATCAAGCGCATTATGCCTTCCTATGTCCTCGGATATGCATATCCTGCTTTCCTTATCGAATAATCCAACCACGTGCACCCCGCCTGTAATTCTGTGCAGGTCAGACCCCGAAATGGATTTTACGGCTTTAAATACTTCGACTGCACCAATTTTCAAATCAGAATTTATCTTCGGAAGTTTTGATTCATCCAAGAACGATGCTCCACCGCCACATCCACTAACGATGAGTTTTCTTGCCGTCAATACCTTTAGAGGACTGCTTATTAGCACGTTTGCGATACTCTCCTCGATCTGTAAGGATTCCAGTTCTTCAATCTCTCTTATAACACCTTCGGAGAATAGATGACCCATGACGAACTCCTTCTTCATTTGCGGGCTTATCAGCGTGGTTACGAAGTGCCTTCCGTTAACGAAAATTGATAAGGGTTCTTCTTTTACGACCTCGTGCTTCGACTCAACAAAGTCGTCATCGTGTAACTTCGTGCATTTTACCTCTTTTAGCATCTAAACCACCTTTGTAATCTCCTCAACCGTCTGCAAAAACTTATCTACCTCCTCCTCCGTATTGTATAAATACAGCGAAACCCTGACCGTTCCCTCTTTAAGTCCAAAATATTTCAGCAGTGGCATACAGCAGTGATGTCCAGACCGAACCATTATATCAGAGGCTTCGTCGAGCATAAGTGCAACGTCGTGCGGATTTACGCCTTCTATATTAAAAGATACCACGCCTATTCTATCCTTTAGATTCGTAGAGCCATATACCTGCACGTTTTCAATTCCCGACAGCCCTTCCAAAAGCTTCTTCGTCAATTTCGATTCATGCGACTTTAGCTCAGCCATACCGGCTTCATTCAAATAATCTACCGCCCTTCCAAGCCCGATACCGCCTGCGATATTTGGTGTCCCTGCCTCAAATCGCTCGTAGCCAACAGCCAATTTGTAATTATCCCGCGATACGTCTTCTATCATTCCACCACCAAAAAAGCTCGGCTCTATTCCTTCCAAATCTTTCACCCAAAGGACCCCCGTCCCCGTCGGTCCGAGCATCTTATGCCCAGAAAATGCGAAGAAGTCGCAACCAAGCTCTCCCACATCTATTCCGATATGAGGAGCGGACTGCGCACCATCAACGAGCAATAATGTATTGTACTCATTGCAAATCGCTGATATTTCTTTAATTGGCGAAATCGTGCCCAAGACATTTGATATATGTGTTACCGCAACCAATCTCGTTCTATCGTCAATCGCATCCTCAAAATCCGATGCTTCCAATAGCCCCTCCTGGTTTGGCTTCACTATATCCAGTTCCTGTATTATCCCTTTCTCCTTCAACCGCAACCAGGGCAGGAAATCAGAATGATGCTCAACTAATGTGCTCACGACTCTATCCCCACTCTCCCATTTCAATCCCGATGCAACCAT
>WJOV01000093.1 GCA_009618475.1 Methanosarcinales archaeon
CTGGGTGCAGTCGTGCTAAGGCACGAAACGAATATATTTAGCGGAGAAGCACAACTTAAAAACAATAGAAGTGCCAATAACAGAGATTTATGTTGAGGATGGTTCTATGCTGAATCCATGGAGGCATGGATTTGGTAATTTGGGAACAATCATCGCATGGGTTTCGGAGAATGAGAAAGTAGATTTATATAAAAGCAAGATAAAATACTAAATGGTGTTTGAAATGGAAATGGAAGAGAAGAATATAAAAATAAAGATGGAAACAATTACTATTGACCTCCCAAAAGAGCTGATACATGTATTTAAGATAAGGCAAAAGGACTTATCTAAGGCGGTGCGTGAGTCTCTTGCAGTGGAACTTTATAGAGATGGAAAAATATCGTTGGGAAAAGCAGCAGAAATAGCAAAAATGTCAAAGTGGGAGATATTTGAGCTATTGGCAGCAAAAAAGGTTCCACTGCAATACTATCCAGAGGATCTTGAGCAAGATATAGAGACGCTTAAGAAAGTGCTTAAATGATCATCGTTTCTGATTCTGGTCCTTTAATCGCTTTGTCAAAGCTAAATCTACTTTTCATTTTGCAGGAGTTTTTTGAAGAGATAGTTATTCCAAAAGAAGTTTGGAGAGAAGTAGTGGAAAGAGGAAAAGGGAAAGCAGGTTCGGAGGTAATCGAGAAGGCTAGGTGGATAAAAGTTCAGGAATTAGGAGAAGAACTCAGCATAGGGGTTTTATGCATGGAGATTGAGAGAGGCGAGGCAGAAGCTATAATCCTGGCAGAAAGGATAAACGCAGACATGTTGATTTTGGATGAGAAGATACCAAGAGAGATTGCGGGAGCCATTGGTTTAAAGGTTGTTGGCTCTCTTGCTTTAATCCATGAAGGTATTGAGAGAGGATTGATAAACCAAACGCTCGAAGAGGTTACAAAGAAGATGAGGGAAAGAAAAATATGGATCAGTGATGAAATTATCGAGAAAGTAAGAAGCAGAGCGAGGCTTGATTGGAGTGAGGCATAACAATGAAAAAATTAGCGATGTTCTTGAAGGTATAAAAAATAGTAAGTAAGGAACTCAAAAAATGACCATGATTATAGCGGCGATGCCCGCGCATAATGAAGAAGGAACCATCGCAAAGGTAGTGCTTGGTGCGAAAAAGCAACACGTGGATAAAGTTGTCGTAGTGGATGATGGCAGTACAGATTCAACTGCGGAACTCGCTGAAGCATTAGGCGCGCTGGTTGTACGGCACGAAGAGAATAGAGGTTACGGCGCTGCCATAAGAACTTGCTTTGAGACGGCAAAAGAACTCAATGCAGACTCTATGGTGATATTAGACTCGGATGGACAACATGACCCTTCTTACATCCCTGATTTTATCAACGCATTGAAAACAAATAAAGCAGACATTGTAATAGGTTCGAGGTTTCTTACAAAAAATAAGCTTTCCCCCATACCTAAATACAGGATTGTGGGAATGAAAGTATTGAATTTGTTTACACGAGTTGTTGGGAATATAAAAATCAGCGATTCTACTTCACTTATTAATCCTTCGAAATCCTCCTTACTTATCACTACTTCCCCCTTTTCCTCTTTCAACTTTATGATGTCTATCATTTTTTCCCTTACCTCCTATTCTCTTAATCTATATATAAATCTGTTACTTATCTATCTTTCCAATCAAGCTCTATCCCAACTTTGTCATCGGTAGAATGCCCGTCCACGATGATTACTTCGTATTCGTTTTTTGGATAATCCAGATTTTTGATTGATGCGAGGCATTTCTCAAGGATGTCGTCGTTGTTCTTCGTTGGGATGATGATTGAAACCTCTTTATTCATATTTGCTTCAATTCTTATTATTTATATGCTTCATCGTGATGCGTAAAGTCTAAAAAGATTACTCTGCGCTCTTTCTCGTCTATTCCATAAATCAGCACAAAATGTCCGATATGAACCCTTCTTTTACCCTTTAGTTCCCCATGAAGAGGCTTGCTAAGGTATGGATTCTCTGTAATTTGAACCATTTTCTTTTGCACTGATGTGTACAACGTTTTATCTCTTTTCGCCAACTTCCTCAGCTTAGAAACTAACTCTTCATCTATATCTTGACTGTAACTATTCATTATTCAGTCTTCAAACTCTCCAAAAACGCATTTAGCTCATTTGCATCTTTGAAAGACCTGGCTTTCCCTTCTTTCACTCTTTTCTCCGCTTCTTTCACACGCTCTATAAATTCTTCTCTAAACATCTCCTCCGGTGGATAGAACTGTTCCTCAAGCACATCTATTATGCTTCGCACAATCCTGTATTTTATCCTCTCTTCTATTTTTGGAACAATACGTTCCACAAGTTCCTCTTCGCTTACTTCCATTTTCTTTACTTTTATTTCGTTTTCATATTATTTAAATATGTCACATCTTTCACCGACTTCCTTCCTTCAACGTATAATTCTTTTGGTAAAGCTTTTCTTTCTAAGAAAAGGTTTATTCTATTCTTTCCCGCCTCCAATCATGCTGAAGAAAAAGGAGAAGAAAATGGTTTGCAATCCTATGACCAAAAGCGTGAAGCCTATCATGTCCTGCCCGCTCATCGGGAGTTCCATGTAGCCGCTACTCATCCAATTAATAACTAAATGCAATGAATAAGCAAACCCACCGAGAAATATCGCCAATCCTACGGTCGCTCCACGCTCCAATGAAACACGCTCAAAAATGAATTCCGTTAGCCTGCCCGGCTCAAATAAATTGTGTTTCCTTCCATATATTCCTGCAAACAATCCCAGGCATAATATCTGATAGCCTACGATTACTGCCAAACTTCCAGCAATCATCGAATGGATTCCCGGTGTAAAGCCCACGTTAACGTGGAAGTAGCTCAGCAATAATACTAAAAGTCCAAATAAAAATAAATTCAAAAACCCCGTTAGAACCGGATTGCCTATGTATCTATGCAGCCAGGGCATAGCACCTTTCTTTATCTCTCCCTTGAACCTGCTTCCCATCACAATATCTGCTTCTCCTTTTTCCAACGGTTCTAAAAGCTTTGGGATTTCCGAAAAATCGTAGGTATTGTCGCCATCTCCAATGACTATGTGCTTCCCTTTTGCATATTTAAAAGCATAGAGATAGGCGTAGCCGTAGCCCCTTTTATCCGGCGTTACAACCGTAGCCCCTTTTGAACTTGCAATTTCTGCCGTTCTGTCCACGGAATTATCCGCAACTATTATCTCTCCTCTTATATTCCCCTCGAAAATCTTCTTTATCTTCTCTATGCATATCCCAATGCTATCTTCTTCGTCAAGTGTAGGGATGAAACGTCTAACATTTGTTTCGTCTCCAATTGTATAATACAGGAATAAAAAATGACATACCGGTGAATTTTTTAAAAACTATTCTAAACTTTTTTTGGCAATATGAAAAGGTTTTTAAGCTGCAATTGCCAATTACAATAGTAACGAGGCGCGTAATAAAATGAGAGCGGAATTCATTTACTTGCTCGTGAGAACTTTGGCAAGGTTGAGCTTGATAGGCGATAAAGGGCGCTTCAGGAATAAAAAGTTTTTCACCCGCACTTCCGAATACGGTGCGTATGAATCTCTCATAAAACACAGCTGATTGGACTATTACCATTTCATCCATCTCTTTTGGTTTCATAACCTCCTCACCGTCCCCAGCCAGAATATATAATCCATGTCTTTAAGCCAATATTCTTGAATTTCTCACGCAGTTCTGCATAACCTAAAGATGCCATTTCTATATTCATCTTCATCTTTATCTCCATTATCTATTCCTCTTTTCACTATAAATGCTTTTTCATCGCTTCAAATTTTGTTTTCATTGATATAAAGCATCTAAACCATTGAACATCCACTTACACCAGTTCTTCATATCCATCCCCCTATATCGAAATTTTTGTTTGCAATGTCTGAAAATTTGGTGAAATAAAATGTAAAAAATATTGAGTCCTCATAGCTTAACCTTTGCGTTTGCATTATTTGTCATATTCTTTATATCTAAGATAAATTTAAAAACCGAGCATAAAAGCTTTTCGTTTTTTTTCTATAAATATTTCACGAACTGATGCGGTCTGTTATCCAGCCAAAGCGCTGGAGGTTTTACTAATTTTTTTCCCAAAAAATTGCGCTGCGATTTCTTCAGGTCAACGATAGAGGTTATTATGATTTTCATGTCTTCAGTACCTGTATTTCCTATGGTTTAAATCATCACCTAATCATCACCTAATCATCACCTATGTCTTTGGAATATACTTCGTGGATCTCCCCTTTCCCATGGTTATAAGTAATCCTTTCTGTATCAGATCGTCTAAATCAAGATGTGCTGTTTTGTGAGAGACCTCATTTATCTCTCGATATATCCTGTTTGTGATAAAGCCCTTGCTGAAAGTGTGTTGTAACGCTTTTCTCTGTCTTTCGTTCAACTCCACACCAAGTTTCTCTATCTCACTTATCACTATTGCTTTCCCCCCTGATCTGAAAATAACCTTTGTTTCCACTTCACTTAGCTCGTATTCTGGTTTTGGGATTCCCCATTCCTCGCATAACTCATTGATCATGTAAATTCCAGAACCGTATTTCTCGATAAAACCGACATCATACATGAGTTGACATAAAACAGGATTTACTGGTACGTGTTTTGGTTTTTCTGGCGTGACTCCTTTCGGGAACGAGCCCGAGCTGATAATTTCAATCCTGTCATCAAAGATTGCGACTCGCGTATCTGCTGGCTCGAAATATCTTTGTGGATTCTTACCAAAGAACAATATCCCAGCGTTTGTTGGTTTTATTTCATCATTAACCTTCTTTGCTGCACCAACATTCAGTAATAAAGTCCCCACATCCATTTTTTCTGGTTTTTTAACCTTTCTTATCTCCTCTCTCCTTTCCAGATACCACCTCACCTTATCTTCATCAATATCATCAAGCGTTGCCTCCTCGCAAACTCTTCCATCCCAGTAAACCTTTGAGGTTTGCAGAGCAAGATTCCTTATCTCTTCATATCCGAGCTTCTGATTTGATTTTGAAAATGCAGAAACACTCTCCATTATTTTATCGGTTTGAGATAAAGATGGTTTGAATTCTACTGTTTCTGATTCCCCTTTTTCAAGTAGTTTTATGATTTTACTCATTGGAATCTCTCCATTATTACATCAACAATCCTTTCCCCCTGCATTTCCATCTCCAAATGGATTATTCCAGTTATTGTCTCTTTATCTATATAATTATCCTTTGGATAGTCCAACACAACCAAATTTTCTATTCTTTTCGCAATAACATTCTCTTCGTTGTATGTCGGCACGATAACCGAAACAAACGGCAGGAAAGAATAATCATTATTTTTCGGTTTTGATTTTAATGCAGCAACAGCCATTAACGAAGGATAGCCTGCGAACTGATAGATGAGGAGGAATGAAAGCAGGTAAAGCAGGAAAAGGGTTATGGTCATCGTTATGGTATCACCATCCTCAAGTAATTCTATTATTTGTACGCCTCATCATGGTGTGCAAACTCTAAGAAAATTACCTTACGTTCTTTTTCGTCTATCCCATAAATCAACACAAAAGGACCTATGTGAACCCTTCTTTTACCTTTAAGCACTCCTTTAAGTGGTTTCCCAGGGTATGGTCTCTCTGCGACTCGAAGCATCTTTTTTATTATGGCGTTATAAACTGACTTGTCTTTCTTTTCTAACTTCTCCAGTTCCTTCCTCAGTTTATCTCCAATTTCTATGTCATATGGCTGGCTCATCACTCTTCAGCTAAAAATTCTTTTTTGAAATCATCATAGCTATAGCGCTTACTTTTTCCTTCTTTCACTCTTTTCTCTGCCTCTTCCACCCTCTTCACAAATTCCTCCCGGAACGTCTCTTCCGGCGGATAGAACTGTTCCTCAAGGGCGTCAATGATGCTTCTCACTATTTTATATCTTATCCTCTCCTCTATTAGCGGGGCGAGTCGCTCAACAAGTTCTCCCTCATTAACCATTTTCATCTTTTTCTCACACTATTATTTTATTGTTTTCACCATATAAGTTTTTATCCCTTTCGCGATAATTTTCTCTTCGTTGTAGGTTGGCACGATAACCGAAACAAACGGCTGGTATGAATAATCCTTATATTTCGGAGCAACTCTATTTTGAGGGAGCTTTTTTGAGATTTGGAAGTTGGGATTTACTTGGGATTTTGTAGTATTTGATATTGGGATTTATACCTTCAGCGTTGGAATTTTCCTTTTTTCTCACCCTCTCCCTCACCCTACTCTTTTCCTATTTCTTATCTTCTCAATCGCTCTAATTAAACCTCTATCGCTACCCTTTCACCACACGTTCATCCATCATTGCTTCTTTTTCTTTTTCCTCTGCAATCACATTCACTATCAACCTCGTAAGCGCATTCAATATCAAACCCGTAAGTACAATGAACACACCAATAACGATAAACAACACCGCTACAAGCGCAGAGCCAACCGCAACTCCTCCGCTTCCTATAAATGCGATATACAGCACCCATGCGCCTGCTGTCAATCCGATAATCGTGAGCACAGCGCCCGAAATGCCGAAGAAGAACAGTGGTCGTTTCTCTGAAATATACGTTATCGCTATTCCTAAATTACCAAATCCATGCTTCAAAGGGTTGAGCGTAGAACCATTCTCCGTATAAATCTCTGTAATCGGTACTTCTGTCGTCTCTAAGCCTTTCTTCTCCGCTAAATATAACATCTCACTCTCTACAAAAAAACCCGCCTTCTCGAATTTCATTGCCTCCATTGCAAGTCTTGAAAGCGCTATGAATCCACATTCGGGGTCGCTATACTTCTTCTTCGAGAGCGTGTATGAACATATCATCAGCACAAACTGCCCCCAGGGTCGGTAGAACGGAATTTTACCCTTACCCCTTCTTTTTGATTCTCTTAACTTCCTTGAGCCGAGAACTAAGTCGTATCCATCTTCTGAAATTGGTTTTATGAGCATTGGTTTTCATCAGGGTCATGCTGGAAGTCCGCATCTAACAGAACAAGCACGTCCGCATCCATCTTTATCGCTTCCTTTACTATCATTTGAACCGCTGCTGCCTTCCCCATGTTCGTTTCATTTCTGATTACTGTTGCATCGGTTCTTCGTGCAATCTTTGACGTTCTATCAACACTTCCGTCATCCATAACGATAATCGCATCTACGTACTCTTCTGCACCGTGTATTATGCTGCCGATAGAATCTTCCCTGTTATACGCAGGTATCCCGGCAATCGTTTTCTTCGCTTTTGTTCTTGTTCGTTCATTTTCCTCTAATTTCCTTTTCTCATTCCCCTCTTGAGTTTATCCAGTACTCCCATCATCCACTACGTATATCTTATCAACGAACTCGGGCAGGGTTTCAATCGTATCTTGTATCTGGTTCTCTTCGTTATACGCTGGCACTACAACTCCGATTGTGTGTTCTCTATAAGCTTTCGATTCCAGAAAATATCTGATTAACTCCGGAATCTCTTTCTTGTATAAAATTTGTTTGGTCATTCTATTGCTGTCCCATTCTTATTTCATTTCTCATTTGATATTTGCCCCTTCTTTTTGGCGAGATTTGGCGAGATTTGGCGAGATTTTAGTGAGCTCATAACAGACATTTGGTCCCTTTCCTGTTTTATTCAATATACTTAGTTTCACTAAATTAGATAGTTCCCTGTTTGCTGTTCTTTCAGAAATGCAAAACATCTTCTCATATTCAGACCTTGTGATTTTCTTTTCGGTTTTAATGAATTCCACGGCTTTTTTCTGTCTCTCATTTAAATTCAAATTAATTATCGCCTCCCTGACAGCATCAGGAGGATAAAGATACTTCTCCTCACGTTCGGGTCTCCCGGGAATGAGCCACACCGATTTAGGGATATGCTCTAACGTAAAATTCAACGCTTTATCCACCTGGTTAATGATGTCACCACCAAAAACCTTCATATCAACAAATGGCTTAACAGCTTCATCTCCTTTAAACCTTGCACATCTGACTTCTGATTGCGTAAAGAATCTTTGTGGCTCTTTACCAAATAATAGAACCCCAGCATTAGTCAGTTTATCTTCTTTCACCAATTTTAGCTTTCTTAACACCTCTTTTGTAGGAATATTTTCTCCAATCCTCAAGTTTCTCTCCTCTTTTGCAATCATTATAAATGTTTTCACCTTCTCCTCTTCAATATCCTCTAAACTCGCCTCCTCGCAAACTCTTTCATCCCAGTAGACTCTCTCACCACTTTCTTTTGCTAACTTCCTCAGTTCGTTAGAAGAAATCCTATGATTTTTCTTCCCAACCCTTTTATAAGCATGATTCTTAAAGAAAACCGGTTTCTCCTGACTTTCTCTTACTTCAATCATAACGACTTTCTTTTCCTTTAGTCTCAGAGATTCTTTGAATTCTAAATCCTGCGATTCCCCCTTCTCAACGAGTTCTTTTTTGTTCATTTCATGTAGTTAAAATTCGGTGTTACAAATTTCTTCACAAACTCCTGTAACAAAACCCCATTCTCTCTGCATCCTCTCTGTCAAACATCGCTCGCATGTCAATCAATATTGGATTATTATTCATCATCCCTTTGAGCTCACTTAATGAAATATCCTTAAAAGCATCATGCGCAACTGTCATGATAACACAGTCCACCTTTCCGAAATTTTCTTTTAGCATAGGTTTTCTTTTCCTAAAGGAGCGTTGAGGTACCTTCGCTCATTTTCTCATCACTTTTCACCGCACCGTTCCCAACCAAAATATATAATCCGGGTCCCTCAACCAATACCTTAACGAAGGCGCCCATGCAAACACTTCATTTTTTCACCTTTCTCCAGCAGCTCAACCGCTTTTTTAAATCCCCTTTTAATCAAACAAGTCTATGACAATAGCTCCCGCTGTCCAGTGCCGATCCTCTTATCATCAATTCAATTCAGATTCGGCACTATATCTTCATTATAGCTCAGATACGTTGCAGTATTTTTGAACCACGCTACTAAATACTTTTTCCTGCTCAGACCCCGTCATTGAATAAGCATCTTCAAAATCCATGCTTTCCAATTCTTTTATGATGAGACGCATTTGAACTTTTGTAATTGGCATCCTTGCAAGTATATTCGTGTAATATCCCATTGGTTTCGCCCTATCGGATGATATATTTTTGACACAGCCGCAATGAATGCAATATGAATGTGGCTTTAACCCTCTACTTCTCCCCTCAAATTCGTATGGTAACCATACTTTTTCCTCAGCACCGCAGCTTTCATGTTTACAATGAGCCATATTTCCTCTTAGATGTTTTTATCTGTGTTAACCTGTTCTCTGCCCCTTCATCCCATCCTTCCAAGACTAAATATATAACCCGGTTCTTTGAGCCAGTCCCTCGAGGAGCCCATGAGAACACATCATTTTCTTCATACTTCTGAAGTAGCTCAACCGCCTTCTCGAATCCTCGCTTGAACACCCTCATCCCCGGCGTCTCCAACAGCTTTTCTATGAGTATCGACAATTTCTCCACTATCATTCCATTCACTATATCCATCGCCATGCCCCCCTTCTTCCTCAGCTTCGTATACGCCATCGCGGCACGATAAAGAGCCTTCTCCTTACGGTTGAGCTTTCTCCAATTCCCATTCCTCAACCCTTTCTTGAATTTCTCACGCAGTTCTGCATAACCTAAAGATGCCATTTCTATATTCATCTTCATATTTATCTCCATTATCTATTCCTCTTTTCACTATAAATGCTTTTTCATCGCTTCAAATTTTGTTTTCATTGATATAAAGCCTCTAAACCATTGAACATCCACTTACACCAGTTCTTCATATCCATCCCCCTATATCGAAATTTTTGTTTACGCTGTGCGAAAATTTGGTAAAATAAAATGTAAAGAATATTTAGTTGAAGGTAAAAATTCGCACGGCTTACACTTCGCTTTTGCATCGACACTATTTTCTTCATACTATACTTAAATTTTAAAACAGGGTATAAAAGCTTTTCGTTTTTTTTCTATGTCATAGAAGCTCCTTAAACTCCTCGATACTCATCTCAGCCTGTTTTAAAACTGATTTTAAAGTTTTCAAAGCGATAATTTTACCTGCGTGGACTGGAACCGTTACAAGTCTATCCTTTTCAGAATGGTATAAATAACAGTGGCTACCCCTCATCCTTATCTCCACAAATCCCGCTCTCTTCAGTGCTTTCACAACTTTATCTCCTGTAACTCTTGGAAGTTTCATAAGACTGCCTCAGCCGCAACCTCGACCGGAACCTCGAGAGGAATCGGCTTTCCAAGAGCTCTTAACGCCTCGATATACCCTGCAATAGCCTCTTTTGCATTAGCGACCGCTTCCTCCCAAGTATCTCCCTGGGTGATGCACCCATGAAGAGAAGGCACTGTAACGGTATAACTTCCCTCATCATTCCTTTCAATGAGAATTGTAAATTTCAACTCTATTGGCTTGGTTCCCATGTGTCTTCACCTTAAAATCTATTAGATTTTCACCTTTATATACGTATGCTACACTACTTTCGCTTCGTTATACGTTGGCACGATAATTGATACAGAAGGTTGATATGAGAAATCTTTGTCTTTCGGTTTTGATTTTAATGCTACAATTGCCATTAACGAGGGATAACCTGCGAACTGCCATACGAGTAAGAAAGAAAGGAGGTAAAGTAAAATAATGGTTATGGTCATCGTTAACTCTATTACCTCGCCTCTTCTTTGCATTTTCTACTTCCATCCTTGTTATATCTCTGCTTTCGTATTAACCTGTACCTTCCATAGCTATCATTGAAACTATGACTGTTGGAAACCACTGTTGTTAACATATACCTTAACTTCTCTACCTAAGTTTCAGGGTATAAAAGCTTTTCGTTTTTTTTTCGATGCCCACGGATTACATTGTATAGCTATATATTATTGAATATCCCGATTTTTAACTTGCCCATCACCGAAATTTTATCGCTTGACTTCCGTTTCACAGCTTCATCCTTCCTACGTCCACATATCTAATTTTTTGATTAAAAGTTCGAGCGAAAATCATCCTCTTCTTCACGCCATGCGCCAACCTTACAGCCCTTGCTAATTCAGGCATTGAAAAAACGTGCTCTTCGGGAAGCACGTGAATTAAATACGAAGAATGTTTCTGGTTTGCCGCCTTGTACACCCTGAAATGTGACCCGAACTTAAAACCCGTCTTTATTATCAGTCCCTTTTCCCTTAAATACTCGTAAACCACGTATTTATCCATAAAATCGCTTTCTATTGAACTCGCATATTCGATGAACTGTCCCGTGTCTATTTCCAGCACGTTTTTCTTCATCAAATAAGCCGCTTCAACCAACGAAAGTAGTAGCCGCTTCTCCTTCGTCAATTTACCATAAAAATTGTTCATATGAAGGTTCTTAGCTAAATCCACATCCCACAGGACTACCCTATCGCCGAGCAAAGTCGCTTTCGCTTTTCTTATCTCTTCCTCTTTTCCTTCCCACTTTTCAACGAATTCAAACTTCGCTTCCTTCACCTCGTAGTAAGTGACGTCGCTTTCTTCATCCACGACTGCGATAATCGGCTCTTTCCTCATGTTACGAGCTAAAATAAGCAGCACATCTAATTCTTTCAACGATAAAAACCCTCTTTCAGATAAAATACGGATGAAATACCTTGCCGGCTTCTCTCCCGGCTTGGCACCACGAGGATAAAGCCAGAAATCAACTCCTCCTGGCTGCACTACATAGCCTCGCTCCTTCAAATCCCTGTAAACGAGGTATCGCAGCTCGAACTCCGGTGAGACGTCCAACGCGTGCTTTAAGAACTCCTCGAGATTCAGCTCTCTTTCCTCTCCTTCTTTTATTGTCGATATTTTACCGGTTTCAAACAAAAAAGCCGCTTCTTCCAGTGATAGCTCTAACCTGTCTTTTTTCCTTCCATATCCTTTCGCAAGGATACCTGCTTCTGACCCCGCTACTACGACCTTTCCGCCTGAAAGTTCTCCTTGCATCGTTCCTTTTATTTATAACTACAAGATTACACATTAAGATTACGCATAAGATAAAATGGATAGAGAAGAATACGACATAGAATACTTCAAGGAGAATGAATACATAAGAAAGAAATGCGAGAAGTGTGGCTCGCACTTCTGGACTCGTGACAAAGATAGAACCACCTGTGGTGATGCACCCTGTGAAACTTATTCGTTTATAGGCAAGCCTATTTTCAAGGAGCGAAATGCAGATGAGGTGAGAGAAAGTTTCCTCTCTTTCTTTGAGAAGCATTCGCACACGAGAATGAAAAGGTATCCGGTTGTAGCACGATGGAGAGATGACATCTACCTTAACATCGCTTCCATTGCAGATTTTCAACCTTTTGTAACTTCGGGCAAGGTCCCCCCGCCTGCAAACCCGCTCGTCATTTCTCAACCCTGTATAAGACTCGAAGACCTCGAATCCATAGGAAAAACTGGCCGCCACTTAACCGCATTCGAGATGATGGGGCATCACGCCTTCAATAAGAGAGGAGGAGCGGAAATATACTGGAAGAACGAGACCGTGAAGTATTGCGATGAATTTCTGCGGCAACTTGGTGTGGATATGGATAGCGTGACGTATAAAGAAGCGCCGTGGGTAGGCGGAGGAAATGCAGGACCCTGTCTTGAAGTCATCACAAACGGTTTAGAGCTTGCTACTCTCGTTTTCATGGACCTCAAACTTTCTCCTTCTCCACAAGGCGAAATAAGCATAAAAGGGCAGCAGTATGAGAAAATGGACACTTACATCGTTGACACGGGCTACGGGTTAGAACGATTCGTATGGGCTTCTAAAGGCACTCCCACCGTCTATGATGCGATATTCCCGGTCGTAATAAAGGAATTGGTAAATGCCGCGGGGATTGTACATCCGTTAGAGACGCATCCCGAGATAATTATGCGGTATGCAAGTTTGTCCGGAGCTATGAAAAGAGGAGAAAGAGCAAAGCGGTTGGATATTTCATCTGAATTTCTCAAAAATACATTGGAGCCGATAGAAACAATCTATGCGGTTGCAGACCATACAAAATGCCTCGCTTTCATGCTCGCCGATGGCATCGTGCCTTCCAATGCGAAAGAGGGCTACCTGGCAAGGTTGGTCTTGAGGCGAGCTTTCAGGATGTTAAAATCGCTGGGAATAGAAACACCTTTGGAGGATATAGTGCTCCTGCAAATAAAAACGCTCAGAAATTCTTTCCCCGAATTGAAAAATTCCGTGGATAGAATTGTCGAAATAGTATCGCTGGAGAAGCGGAGATATGATGAAACGCTTTTAAAAGGCGAAAGAATAGTGAAACAGCTCGCAAAAGGATATGAAGGAAAAGGTGAGGAGCAAAAAATACCGCTCGATACGTTAATTAGTTTATACGATACGCATGGACTGCCGCCGGAGTTTGTGAAAGAAGTGGTATCTAATCAGGAAACAGGAGTAGGAGTAGATGTTCCAGAGAACTTTTATTCGCTCGTTGCGAGTATGCACAGCAGCGAGGAGAGAAAGGAAGAGCGGAAACCGCTTGTAGAAAGAACGGAAGAAAAAACGAAATCAATTCCGGCGACGATGAAATTGTATTACGAAGAGCCATCGGCGGTAGAGTTCGAAGCTACTGTTTTGGACTCCTTTGATGATTCCGTTATCTTAGACAGGACGCTTTTTTTCCCTGAAGGCGGCGGTCAACCTGCCGATACCGGCTTCTTAACGCCGAAGGACGAAAATAAAGCATTGAAAGTAGTGGACGTGCAGGAAGTAGAAGGCGTTATTCTTCATAAAATAGCGAATGGCGGGCTAAGCAAAGGCGCCGCGGTATCCGGTCACATAGATTTCAGGCGGCGAATCGCTCACGCAAGGCATCATTCGGCAACGCATATTGTGGTATGTGCAGCGAGGAAGGTGCTGGGCAGTCATATATGGCAGGCGGGAGCGCAGAAAGGCGAAAAGAGAGCGAGAATTGACGTCACTCACTTCAAAAGAATCGCGGATGCCGAGCGAAGCGAGATAGAACTGCTTGCAAACAAGATGGTTATGGAAAACAAGGAAATAAAAGCGAGTTTTGAGGACCGGAACGAAGCGGAGCAGAAATACGGGTTCGGTATTTATCAGGGCGGCGTTCCCCCCGGTGAGAAACTAAGAATTGTGCGGATAGCCGCGGACGAGGACGTGCAGGCATGTGCGGGAACGCACTGTTCAAAGACTGGCGAGGTCGGTCCGATAAAAATATTGCGCACCGAGCGAATACAGGATGGTATCGAGCGAATCGAGTATTCGGCTGGAGAAGCGGCCGTCAAGGAGATGCAAGCGCGGGAAGAGTTGATAAGGAAATCAGCATCCACGTTGAAAGTGCCTCCTGAGATGCTTCCTCCTACGGTTGAAAGGTTCTTCGAGGAGTGGAAACAGTTAAGGAAGGAGAACGAGAGATTGCGAAGTGAGATAGCGGAACTGCGAATGGGATTGTTGAAGGGACATGCAAGAGCTATAAGCGGGGTAAAAGTTATTGTAGAGGTGTTGCCAGATGCAGATACGAAAGAGATGCTGAAAATGGCATCGCAGCTCTCGGACGATAACTTCTTAACGATATTAATAGGTAAAAGAGAAAAACGTGCCTCCGTCGTTTCCTCCGTCCCGGCTTATCTAAAGGATGAGATAACCGCATCGGAGTTAGTAAAACGAGTTTGTGAAGTGCTTGGAGGCAGTGGCGGAGGCAAAGCAGAACTCGCTCAGGGTGGTGGCGAGAGAGTGGAAATGGTGGAAGAAGCCCGTGACGAGGGCGTGAAATATATAGAAGAGCTTTTAAAGAAAAGAGAGAGAAAGTTATAATAATACAAAAGGAAACATTAAGCGAAGAAAGAGAGGTGCTTTGCGTGCATGTATCTGATAATAGTGGGGTTGGGTGGAATAGGAAGAAATCTGGTGGATATTGCGACCGAGGACAAGAACGATGTGGTGGTCATAGATGAAGATGAGAAAAGATGTCGCGAGATAGCGGCAAAATACGACGTTTTAACGATTGTCGGAGATGCGACCGAGAAGTCAACCCTGGAGGAAGCAGAAGCAAGCAGAGCAAACGCGTTGATAGCTACTACTTCTGACGATGCGGCTAATTTGATGATGTCGCTCACGGCGAAAGGGTTGGGGACAAAAAAGACCGTTGCTGTAGTGAATCAGGAAGAGCATGTGGAGATGTTCAAGGAAGCGGACATTTTTCTGTTTGAAAATCCGGACATGACCGTTGCAAGTCATCTGTATTTCTCGGTGAAACGACCGAAGATAAAAGATTTTCTTACTGTAAGTGGCGGAAAAGCGGAGATATTTGAGGTTCTTGTGTCTGATAAATCATGTGTCGTGGGGAAGAAGCTATCGAAGATGCATATAACTGATGGGATAATCGTTGCGATAGAACGAAACGGGGATATAATACTGCCAAAAGGCGATACCGTCATCGAAACGCATGACCTCATAACTGCATTTGCAAAGGCGAAGGAAGTGGAGAAGATAAGTTCGCTTTTTGCACCGTAAAATCTTCTGTTTTTCTTTAAATCAAAAGAGGTATAAAAATGGAAAGAATAAAAACTTTTATCAAAACCGCCCTGATTGGTGGAATTGGTGTCATTCTCCCCGTTATAATTTTGGTAATAGTATTTAGTTGGCTGTTCAATTTTGTTACAGGTAACATTCAACCACTAACAAATCTTATTTTTGCCGACCCGGACTCAATGGGCATTTTTGCCGATATTATTTCAATAATCATTATTATTATAGCTTGTTTTCTTCTCGGACTGATAGTAAGGACTAAATTGGGTCAATATATACATAATTCAATTGAAGAAATATTATTGAAAAAAATCCCGGGATATAACATAGCTAAGGATACTGTCGAACAATTTATTGGAAGAGAAGAGATGCCCTTTTCTTCTGTCGTTTTGGTTAAGATATTTGATAACGGCACTTTAGCTACCGGGTTTATTACTGATAAGCATTCTAATGGAAGTTACACGGTATTTGTACCAACAGGGCCAAATCCAACCTCGGGAAACATATTACACGTCAATTCTGAAAATGTATTTAAAGTAGATATACCTCTGGAACACGCTATGAAATCAATTATAGCTTGTGGAGCGGGCTCTAATAAATTAGTTGAAAAATACATAAATTTACAGAATGATTAATTTGGTGCTTGTGATTTTTCTTTTCCGAAAACGCTTTTCTTTTTCTAAAACAAAAGGGTTTAATCTAAAGCCGCCTCTTAAACTCTGAAATCACTTCATCCAATTTCTCCGTCACTCTATATTTCCGTATCGCTTTTCCCTTTGACTTCGGCAGTTCTGATATTTCGTAATTACTGCTCAAGAATCCGTATTCCTCTAAGGTGAGGAGATGGTAAGAAACCAGTCGTCTTTCTTCCCCCAGCACTTTACTCATCTCATTTATGTGCATCGGCTTCTCAGCAAGCAGCTCCACAATCCTAAACCTTATCGGGTGCAAAAGCGCATGAACCTCCTTTAATAAATCATCGTCGATTTTCATCATACCTTTTTATTTAAAGCATTAAGAAGTGAAAAAGCCAGAGATAAAATAACTTCCGTCAATTCTATTCAATTCTATTCGCCCGAAGTCGCATATATTTCATAAGGCATTATCTTCTTGTTTGCCTTCTTCTTCCCTCTCAACTTACTTACGAGGTCGGCGGCTTTCTCCTTCTTCTCCCTCCTCTTCAACCTCTCCATTATGCCCGCCATCTCTTTCTCCTTTCCCTCACCACCGTGTTCCTTCTCCTCCTCCTTTACATACCCGCCACTTGCGTCCTCTTCCACCTCTATTTCCTCTTCTTCCTCTTCCTCCATCCCTTCAAAAACCATTACACTCACTTTAACTCAACCCCCTTACACTTCTTTGCTTCTTTTTCTTGATAAAACTTTCTTTTAATAAATTATCTTCCCAGGATATAATCTTTTCGCTGCTGATAAAACTTCCTCTATTTCTCGTCCCTCTATCATTTCCGCCCCTATCTCTTCCTTATTCAGCATAAACGGCTCGTCCAGTATTATTTTCGCTTCGTTAAGCACCATCGTTGACCAGCTAACACTTCTCACGTGCGACCCATACCTTTTCAACATCTCAACCTTGAAAAATTCCCTCGTTCGCTCAGGTGCATTACTCAATGCGTATTTTACTCTATCTGATAAAGAAGACCAATCAACCTGCGACAATTCTTTCTTTGCGAACGCCAGCGACTCCTTCGGATTGAAAAGGCAACTACCTTTCGTACTCTCTTCTCCATCCGCAATGCAGTGCAGCACGCTTTCGTCCAGCAACGCATACTGATTACAGATGCTTATTCCTTCAGAAGCGCTTTTTGGCTCATAATTCACGAGCAACGCCAATTTCGTCACCCAGTCTATCCCATCCACGTATTCTTCCACTCGCCGGGCTTCCAGCTTCTCTATCACTTCTTTTAAACTTCTCCTGCCCATTTCATCCCACTTTCCTTCTTCTTCTCCCATCCCTTCTTCATACATCTTTTCTATTCCATCGAGATAAAATCGGAGTATGGAAACGGCATCGGTCATCTCCCCGTTCTTCAACTTTATCTTCCACTCGCATTCCTGTGTATCCGCGGATATTTTCTTGAATGCCCGCACCGGGTCGTCTATCTCCGGCGCATCGTCCAGGAACCCCGATTCAAATGCACAAATTACCATCGCTTGTGCAACGTCACGCAAGAAAATCGCGTATTCTGAACGAAGCGCTTCGTAATGTATATCGTGCAGCCGCCAATAGTGGCGTGCCGCATGAGGCTGGTCTCTCGTGTTCAGGATGCCTCTACCCAAGGTAGTGGAAAGCGAAGACTTCTGAACAACGAACATCGCTCTTGGCGAAATAACGAACTTCACTCCTTCTTTACCAATGGTATCCCCGGAAACGACGTCCCCGGACCCCGTAAACAATATTCTTGTGACAACCCAGGGTATTAACGTTTTTTCTACATGACTCCAATCCTTGCACGCTTCCCTTTTTGTTATTATATTCCCATGCGTAGCATAAGTATTCGTCTTTATTTTTTCACCTTTTCCTATGCGTATGCCACTGCCTGCAGCAACGCGACTGAAGAAATTGGCGACGTTATTCTTATGAATGACCACTTTTTTCTTTAAAGCCCGGCTCGCCTCCCTTGACCCCACAAAAGCATATATCTCCGATACTTTGTCGTATGCCACGGCATCAAAGGGGTTATTGTAAGAAGGCGTTGCTATTTCAAGATGTCCCATATCGTTATAAATCCGGCAGCCGTTATCGCCATACGAAGACGTTATCCTCGATTCATGTGCTTCCTGCGATACCTCGGTAGCTGTGTCCCACTTCACATCCCTTGAAAATCTTCTTCTTTTTAAACCTTGAATCGCCGCATTAACGAGCAAAGAGGGATTTAAAGTCGCTTTCGCTGTCACTGGATATTCCTGCTCTATCCCTCTTATCTTATTCTCTGTTCCCGTTCCGGTTCCTCCTCCCTTCCTCCTCTCGCTCATTCGCCTTCCCGGTTTTATTTGTATAACATTTTTTGAAATTTCTCACCTACCATTACATCTCTTCTTCCTCTTCCTTTCCCCTCTTCTCCTCTCTTCTTATCTCTTCTATCCTCTCCTTTATACTCTCCTCATCCCATCCATCCAGTTCATCAAATCTATAAGTTTTGTTATTGGAATACAGCAAATAGTCTAAATACGGATTCCTGACGATTCTGTTTCTTATTTCTCTACTTATCTCCTCCTCCCAGCCCCTTATGTCCCCTTCCTCGGCAAGCAATCGGACGAGAACCTGTCTTGTTCCTTCCCCTCTTCTACGCTCTCGCAAAAACACCACCACCGCACTTGGCATCCTCGCAAGTTCCGGATACCGCTCAAATAGCCTCGTATATTCCTCTCCCGTTGGCCTACTCACGTCTATCTTTACCTGCGGCTCCCTGTTTATCGTTATCTTATTCCAGCTCAGCACCGCATTCTCGAATTCTGATGCGAGTCTTACCCTTAACTCGGCTCTCGAATCCTTCGGCGGGAATAATAACGCTTCCCCTACCTCCTCTTCCGTTAGTATTCGCTCCACTCCCATCTTATCCGCTACTTGCTCGTATAAGTCATAATCACAGAGATTGGCGAAATCAAACGATGCCGCTATCTCTTTCTCCACATGCTCATCCATCATGTACATGCTCCGGTAATCAAACTTCCCCTTTGACATGTATTCATATTCAAAATCACCTATCTCGTTCTTTATCACCCATAGCTTCATCACCCATTCTAAACGCCGCACCACGTATGGGTCTTCAAGCAATCCCTGCTCGAACTTGTCACAAAGCCTCTTGAACGTATCCAGAACGTATTTGTCCCAGTAGGATGTCTCACGTTCCTCAAACAACTCCTCTATCACCGCGAGATAATAACAATTAAGATAATCTATCGCGGACTGCGTCCTCCCGTTCATTAACTTTATCCGCCAATCACCTTCGGTATTCACCGAAATATCTTTGAATGTTTGAAGCGGATTCCAGATGTCCTCTACATGCGAGATATTCCCGGATTCTATCGCATCTATCACATACGACGTGAGAGCATTATTGAGCAGCCGTGTTACCTCAGAGCGAACACCCTCACCCGATGTAACGTGGACACGATATTTATCCTTTGTACCCAATGGCTCGTCACGTGTAGATAATATCGGCCACTGCGAAGGCGACTCCGTTAGAACCCGCTTCGATACCATCGCTTTCGGCGAAATTACATACCTTATCCCTTCTTTTTCCGCTACGAACCCACCAGCGCCAAAGAATATCTTCCGGAGCACTAAAAACGGTATGAGCAAATTCTCTTTGCCTGTAAATTTCTTCCTCTCCACCATGTATGATTCGTGCGTGCCCCGGCTATACCTCTTGTCTATCTCCACATTTGCTTTCCAGCATTGGATGCGTGCAGGGTTACCCCCTCTTTTCCTCAGCTTCTCCCTGTATCTTTCATTTGCTTTCTCCACGCCTATTTGCATGTACAACTCCGACGCTTTATCGTATTTCAGCACCTCGAAGGCGTTTCTGCATTCCGGCGTGGCTATCTCTAAGTGACCTCCGGTGCAGATGTAAATCCGGGAGCCATTTCTCAAAAAGCCGTCGTTCCTCCTCCGTAACTTCGAGCATATCGCATCCGTTCCGTCAAAAAAGGTATAATTCTCAAGCGCATGAATCACCTCATCCACGTGATAAAATCTCGCATACCTGTACAAGCCCGGCGATTCTGAACTTATGCCCACTCTAAATTCGTGCTCTAACCCCTGCCATTTGTTCAAATCCTCCCGCGCCATTTTATTTTAAAAATGCATTCCAGTTTCTTCTTCCGGCATTCCCTCATACCCTGATGCTAATATCTCCTCCGCTCTTCTCTGCACAAACTTGTCAAAGCCCTCTTTCAGGTGTACCATGTTCACTCCTATATCCTCTATGCGTTTATACTTCTTCTGCAAATCATTCGTCTTGCTTCCCGCATCTAATATCGTTTCAATTCCTTCATTATTCCACATTCTCTTCATGTCCTCATTGCTGATTGTTCCTTTTTTCAACATCAGCAACGTCCTCTCCTCCAATGCCTTATCCCTCGCATAGTGGAATATCTGCGCTATGAACCGCCCGGTTATCGTATCCGCCCTCTTTATCCTCCCTATTTCTGTCTCAACGTAATTATCACTGTACATATAGCCAACCATCTTCCTCACCAGATACGACCTCGCCTCTTCTTCTCCGCCCTTTTCCTTTATCAGGTAGCGGTCAATAGGAATCTTTTTAGCATATATAGCGGCAATGGAATATGCAGCTTCCTTATCAGGCGCTGAAACCTCAATTATCTTGTCAAATCTCGCCCGGAATGCGGAATCTATGAGATACAACCTGTTCGTCGCCCCTATCACCGTAAGGTGTGGATGCAGAGCATGGAAACCCTCCAGCAGGTCCAGTAGTTGCCCGGTAACTCGCTCCGGCGCTCCCGAGGAACCCGTGTACATGCCCCTTTCCTGTGCTAACGCATCTATTTCGTCAAAGAAGATTACACCATAG
>WJOV01000107.1 GCA_009618475.1 Methanosarcinales archaeon
ATGCATACCCGCTATTATCGGCTTCTCCGGGCAGCATATTCCAAAATCTATATCGTTTTTATTCGCCTCGACGAAGTCGCATATTTTTCCTACGTCCAAATCCGGAATAACCATGTGCTTCTCCGCATGCTTCGCATTAAACGGGTTTCTTTGCTTGTCGGCAACATAAAAACGTGCTTTGTAATCCTCACTTCTGCTTAGCGCATCTATTACCGCAGCCGCTCTCGAGCCATAAGAAATGACCAATATTCCTACTTTTTCTCTTCCTTCACCCATGATGATTTATATGTATAGAGTCCAAAAAATAGATTAACTGAAATACAGAAAGAAGTAAAACGAGAGGATAGTAAAATGAGTGGAAGTGGAGAAATACCGCCCCAGGTGCAAAATCAGCTTGCTCAGCTCCAGCAGCTAAAAGTTCAGATAGAAGCCGTGGGGAGGCAGAAGATGCAGGTAGAGGCTTTGTTGAGGGACTCAGAAAACGCATTAGAGGAGTTGGAAAAGCTTGATAAAAATTCCGTTATTTACCGTGGTGTTGGCGAGTTGATGATAAAGGCGGATAAGGAAGAAGTAACGACGGACTTGTCAGAGAAGAAGGAGACCTACGACTTGAGATTGAAGACGCTGGAGAGACAGGAGGAAAGAGTGCAAAAGAAATATCAACAGTTGCAACAACAGTTACGAGAGGCTTTAGGCGGGGTTATGCAGCCGACGGGTGCGTGAACAAACGTGAATTTACCGCTCTGAGCCCATAGAGAACACTTTTTCCATCATCTCCGCGTTCTCGGCGGTAAATAAATTTATCACTACCGGAAGAGGTCATCCTCGCGGTTGAATAAAACCTCTTTTATGTCGCCTTTGCTTCTTTTCAACTTCAACCCTCGCACGATTACGATTGGTATGCCCTCCGCAAATTCGCCCATCACCAGGTTCGCAGCCGCGCATACCTCGTCAGCTA
Source organism: Methanosarcinales archaeon (assembly GCA_009618475.1). Classification (GTDB taxonomy): domain Archaea; phylum Halobacteriota; class Syntropharchaeia; order Alkanophagales; family Methanospirareceae; genus WJOV01. The sequence goes on from WJOV01000107.1 coordinate 959, forward strand.
TCGCTTCTTTTGTTATCCGTGCTATTTTACCAAATCTATCCGTTTCCCCTCTTCTGTCCAGCAGAGCGGGTATGCCGGAAACACCTATGCAGATTCCGGTTACGCCGTCTCGAAATGCCCTACCAAAAGAATCAGAGATTAAAACGGAAATTTCTTTTCCACTTCTCACTTCTATCTCCTTTTTAAGCCGGGAAGCACTCCCCTGTGCGTCCTCGGGTAGCAAAACCGCCTTGCCCTCCTCTACGTTTGATTCGTCAACGCCCGCGTTTGCACATACGAATCCATGCTTTGTCTCCACTATGATGATATTCTTTTCTGTTCTTACTATCTCTTTCGTTTCGTTGAGAACCAGTTGAACAATCCTCGGGTCTTTATCCGTTTCTTTCGCAATCCGTTCCGCATCTGAGCCCGGCTTTACACCAGAAAGGACAACGACTCCACCTTCGCTCTTCGATACTATCTTAGACGTGAAAACTATTGCATCGCCGTCTTCTAATTTTTCCCTTTTCTCTTCCAGAGCGACAAAAAATAATGACGTCAAATCGTCACTCTTCTTTACCTCCGGAAGATTATCCATGCCTATTATTTCCAGACGGTCCGTGAGTTCAAATTCTTTCTTTGTCATCCTTTCTTCTTTTGGGGGGGAAAACTTAAATTAGAGGATTTATTTATGTGTTATTTAAATTAAACTTTTCTTTAAAATGGGGGATACGAGAAGAGATGAAAAAGGAGCTAATGGAGATACTCGCCTGCCCGATGTGCAAGGGCGATTTGGAGTTGAGTGTAGAAGAGGAAGAGGAAAAGGAAAAGGGTGAGATTGTAACAGGCAGTTTGTATTGCCGGAAATGCGACCTGCGGTATCCAATAGAGGAAGGCATACCAAATCTATTGCCGCCTGAGCTAAGACAGGGGCCTGAGTAAAGTTTGCATTTTTCATTGCCACCGTCAGGCGAGGCGATTTGGGACAGTGAGATAGATGGAAAGAATACGGCAAAGTATATACCTGAGTAGAACGGGTTTGAATTCGATAGAATTTGAGCACGAAGTATTGAAGGTTCCGCTGAGAGTGGGAGAGGAGACGAGCTTCGAGATGTTTATAATTAATCAGGGAGAGCCAACGCACGTGCATTTTTCGCTTGGCGAGGAGATAAAAGACAAAGTGATGATATTGCAGGACAAGGTGTATGTAATAGACGAGGAGAAGATAGCGGCGATTGTAAAACTGCCAAAGAGCTATGCAGGTGCGGTAGCTGAATTGGGCACCGGAGAAATATCCGTAAGTGCCGGGTATGGGGCAACGAAGGATAGTTTTTCCGTGGAGATAGTGGAGGCAAAAGAAAAGGAGAAGGGGAAGGAAAAGAGAAAAGAGAAAGAAAGAAAAGAGAGTGAGGGAGAGCGTGAATTAGAAGAGGTGGTGAGAAAGGAAAAAAAGGAATTTAAGGTATCACCAGGGGAGCGAGTGTTCTTAATGCGATTGGCGGTGTCAGCAGTGGCAGCGATTTTCTTTTTTGTTTTGCTTTTTTTTATTATCCCTTTTCTTAGCAATTCACCTTTTTATTTTGCCAGTGCTTTAATCGCCTCTTTCCTTTTCATATTTATCGTTATTTATAATTTCTAAAAAGGTAAACGAATACTGTAAGTGAGGACTGAGGATGAAGTATATAGTAGTAACCGGTGGGGTGATGAGCGGACTTGGAAAAGGTATCACAATGGCTTCCATCGGTAGAATATTAAAGAACCGGGGCTATAAAATCGTGCCGATAAAAATTGACCCGTACATAAACATAGATGCGGGGACGATGAATCCGTATCAGCATGGAGAAGTGTACGTTTTGGGGGATGGCGCGGAGGTTGACCTCGATTTGGGGCATTACGAACGGTTCATGGATGTGGAGCTGGGGAGAGAGCATAATATAACCACGGGTATCGTTTATTCCGCAGTGATAGAGCGAGAAAGGAAGGGTGAATACCTGGGGCAGACGGTGCAAATAATCCCACACGTGACGAATGAGATAAAGGGACGAATAAGGAGTGTTGCGGCGAAAAGTGGAGCAGATATATGCTTGGTGGAAATAGGCGGCACGGTTGGCGACATAGAGAGCATGCCCTTTTTGGAATCAGTCAGGCAGATGCAGGGCGAGGAGAACGGAAACGATTTCCTTTTCGTTCACGTCACTTTAGTGCCGTTCACAACGTTGAAGGAGCAGAAAACGAAGCCTACACAGCACTCTGTGAAGGCACTCCGGGAATTGGGACTTCAACCCGATATAATCGTGTGCAGAGGTAAGGAAACGTTAAAAGAAGATGTAAAAACGAAAATAGCAATGTTCTGTAACGTGAAAAAGGAAGCGGTGGTTAGTGCGCCGGATACGGAGGATATATACGAAGTGCCGTTATTGCTGGAAAAGGAAGGCATTTTCTCTTACATAAGCGAAAAGATGCAGTTAGAACAGCCAAAGGAAGACAACGAATGGCTGCGGATGGTAGAGCGGAGAAAGTCATGCAGCGATAAAGAATTTTTTATAGCAATAGTGGGGAAGTATGCGGAGTTAGAGGATTCGTATTTGAGCATAAAAGAGGCGATAAAGCATGCGGCTACGGAACTTGGTTGCAGAGTAGAGACGAAATGGATAGAAGCGGAGGATTTGGAAGCATGCGAAAAAGACGTAGGCTCGTTTTTTCAAGACGTTCGTGGGATTCTTGTTCCGGGTGGATTTGGCGTTCGCGGTGCGGAAGGAAAAATAAAAGCAATAGAATACGTGCGTGAGAATAAAATACCCTTTTTAGGGTTGTGCTTTGGATTCCAGTTAGCGGTGATAGAGGCGGCGAGGAACGTTGCAAAATTAAAGGATGCCAATAGTTCCGAACTTTGTGAAACTCCGCATCCGGTAATAGACCTTTTGGAAGAGCAAAAAGAAGTGGTCGAAAAGGGTGGAACAATGCGATTGGGCGATTATGAGGTGTTCATAAGAGGGGATACGTTAGCGAAGAAGGCATACGGGAAGAAGAAGATAGTGGAACGGCACAGGCACCGGTATGAGGTAAATCCGGCGTATATAGAACGGATAGAGCGAGAAGGCGCGGTTTTCTCTGGCACGGACAGAAGTGGCACGAGAATGGAGATACTGGAGCTTTCTCAAGAGAAGCATCCTTTTTTCCTCGCCACGCAGTTTCACCCGGAATTCAAGTCGAGACCGAATAAACCCTCGCCACCGTTCAAGGCGTTTCTGGAGGCGTGTTTGCAGGTGCAAAAATTTTGCTGAACAACGCATAATCTATGTAGAATCCAAGCGCTCTCAGTTTAAAATACAACTCCTCCGGTCTTTCTTTTAATTCGCCGACTTTGTAAATTTTCCTCAATATGGACAACGTCCCGATTACAGTTAGTCCCAAATCAGAAGACAATCTTCTTGCCTTTTTATCATCTAAGCAAATCACTTTATCCTTATCCAAAGCAAGCCTGATTGCAGAAGATTCCCCTCTTCCCAGAAAGGGAAATTCAACATCAATATCCTCACGCTTTAGCCTCTTAGAATCCAACATTTCTCTACTTTTTATCTTCACCTCGTCATCCTTCAGTTCTACTTCTTTAAGCACTCCAAGTGGAACTTCTATCTCTTCAAAAAATTCCAATGCCTTATCCAGGTAGTTTAGTTTTGAAAGAATAATTAGGGTGGAGGAATCAATTGCCAAAGACTTCATCATAGTTTTTTAGTTCCCTTTCTATTTCCTCATAGTCGTAAATATTATATCTTATCCCTGATTTTTCCATTATTTCTATAAGCTCATCAACTCGCAGCTCTAATAGGTTTGCTGCCTTACCCAGTGAGATTTTTTCGGAAAGAAGCAGACCAACAACAAGAAAAAATTTTCCCCCGTCTGGATATTCTACTGGTATCTCCCGGAGCATTTTCAGTCCCATGATAAACAATTAAATTTTGATAGAATAAAAACCTTGCTTTTTTTCGGTTATCTAACCGGCTAAGCCGCTAACGTTCTAAACCGCTAAACAAAAGCTCCTTCGCCTTCCTGACCGCATCAACGGCATCTTTACCGTAGGCGTCTGCACCGATTTCCTCGGCATATTCCGCGCTGACTGCGCCGCCGCCGACCATTATCTTTACTTCCAGACCTTCTGCCCTGAAATATTCTATTACTTCTGCCATGTATTCCCTCGTCGTTGTCAATAAGGCGGACATCGCGAGAATATCAGCGCCGGTTTCACGGACGGCATCCGCATATTTTTCCTTTTCCACGTCGGTTCCAAGGTCAATTACCTCGAAGCCATCTGAGGATAGCATTATATTTACTATCTCTTTTCCTATGTCGTGCACGTCCCCCTTAACGGTGCCGAGAATGACTTTTCCTATCTTGTCGTTTACCTTTACCTCTTCTTGCAGCATCGGCTTAAGCATCAGTAATGCTTTTTTCGCATTCCATCCCGCGACCATCAGTTCCGCATCAAAATATGTCTCTTTGTACCCTTTTCCGATTTCCCTTAGACCCCCGGTCATCTCGTCAATGATTTCATACGCGTCCGTTCCATTACTCAACCTCTCGTCGCAAAATGTTTCCATCTTCTTTTTTGTCACGTCAAGCAATGCGTCTAATATTGTTATTGTGTATTCCATAGATAGAATAAGATAATGTGTCTAAAGGTTTAAAATTATAGGGGTATTTCGATCTTCACCAACTATTTATATTCCAACAAGAATAAAACAGATAAATGACACATTACCTCATAGAATTCAGATTTCATGGATACGCAAAGAGATACCTTAAGAGGTCACTCTTTGAAGTCGCGAGAAGATTTCATGTTAACGGTGTAACAAGAAAAAGACCTGTTCCTCATATTACCTTGGCAGGTCCCTTTGAAACGAGAGATATAGAAAGAGTAATTACAGATGTGGAAAGTGTTGCTAAAAATTACAATCTTGTGAATTTTAAACTCAAAGGGTTTGGCTATTTCAATAATCCCGGAGGTAAAGTCATTTATGTTGATATTGAACCTTCAAAAGAACTCGAAGAACTGCGGTGGGAATTAGCAAAAAGATTAATGAAGTATGTTGAACTCAAAGGAGGGGATAAGAATAAGCAATTCTCATTTCACGCCACAATCGCTTTTAAGGATATTGATAGGAAATTTTCTGACATTTGGAGATACCTGAAAAGCAAAGAAGAACCCTACATCAACCAATATCTTTTGAGAATAGCAATTCTGAGAAATGGTAAAATATTGTATGAGTATGACCTCATGCTCAAAAGGTTATTGAACCGAAGAGCGGCATTGCGCAAACGAATATGGAAGAAAACTATTTTAAGATTTAAGATGAAATTATTCTTCAGGAAAGCATTAGCTAAGGTTAAAAAGATATTCTGGAGAATGTTTAAGAAGTAGCACGAGAAAAAGTTTATATATCTCAATGAGCAACAAAAATTTTGAGGTGATTATTTTGGATAAAAAGGATTTAATAAAAGATTATTTTGTTGGTTTTTTCGCAGGAATATATGGTGGATTGGTAGTATTATTTGCGGATAAAATCCTCCCGCTTTTATGTTGGTGGACCGCTTTGTGTTTTCTATTATTTGTTCTGGTAATGTTTTTTATGGGTTTCATTGCATTACGTTTCGTAATCATATTTGCAGGAGATAATTAATTACGATTTCTATTAATTAATAATCAATTCAATATGAAAATCCAAGTTCCTCTTTTGCCCATTTTAGGGAACTGTAAAACGAAGAGTTGTAGGTAAGATTTTGTGAAGCAAAAAAATCGAAGAGTTCAAATCTATCTGGCATAATCAACAGAAATCTTCAGTTATATACACCTTGTCATCCTTTGAAATAGCCACACCAATACCTTCACTTTTCCAATAGGCGTTTAAGATATTCTTTCTATGTCCCGGGCTATTCATCCCGCCTTGAACAGTGGATTCAGCTATTTCCTCCTGAGTGTTCCAATCATAAGAGGGAATTCCACCATAGTAAGTTATCGAACTGTATAAATTGTTTTGAAAAATATTCTCGGCACCCATATAGATGTAATTTCCTACATGTACTTCGCAATTAAAGCCTCTTGTTGGTATCTATAAGAAAAATCATGACCTTCTGGGTCGCTATGACTGTAATAATTCCATTGCCACGCATTGTATATCACCAATAACCATCAACACTCATAACAACGCCTAACGACTCCCAGCGGTAGTATCCCAATTCCTCTTGCCGTTCATCCAACCTATCACGCCTTGCACCCAATTCGCGTCCACTAATGTCCAATTCATTCTCTCTCGCTTTCAGGTCATTATACATTTTGTCCAGTCGTTCATATTCTTCGGGGTCGCTTATATGCGTTCTACCACCCACTGCCGTCTCATACGCATCAACGTCTCGCTCGTATGCTTCAACCGCTTTGTTATATTCCTCGATATCGCTATTGTACGCTTCTAACGCTCTGTCATACGCATCCCACTTCTGATTATAGTCCTCATAAAACCAGTACTCAGGAGACGTTGCCTTGTCTATGCTTATCGAGCCATACTCTTTACCGTCAACTACATAAGCAATCTTATCCGACGAATAGTCAAAATGATGATATTCGCGGTAAGAATCGGTCTCCTGGGATATGCGTGACGGAGACACAGGGGGATGAAAACCTTTACCAGTGCAATCTACATAGACCTGCCCTCTATCCGTGGTGTTGAAAGCATTAAGTGCATGTCCCTCACCCACGACAAAATCCACACTGACAAACGCGGCTTTGATACCTGACGCTTCGGCATTGTTATGCAGCATCTCCGCAAAGTCCGCGCAAACAAACGAGCTTTCAATATAAGGTTGCTCATCTGAGTCATCCTTTTCTAAGAAAGACATTAATTCATTCCATGTGGGGTCCGTAGCGTTTTTGTAGTTAACAAGACACACTCGCGACCCAGAAGCTTTAGAGTAAGGAAGCGTTTGTTCAGTAATGTTAGGATTGAAAAACTCAGTTAGTTCCGGTATTTTAGGCAGCTTTGTAGATGTCTGGACCACCTCTTCAAGGCATCCCGTAAATATAGCCACCGCTACGATTGTTACCAGGATTATTATTTTTATATTTATATTTATATGCGCCATTATATAAATTTGTATTTAATCTTTATTTGAAATTTATGGTAACTACTCACCCCCCACCGCAAAATTTATTATTAATGAAATTATATCCAATATCGCAATGGTTGTAAATAAAACATTTCGTTTGATGGATGGA
>WJOV01000103.1 GCA_009618475.1 Methanosarcinales archaeon
GAGTTCTATATTACGTTTTTTGGGTAAATAAAGCTTTCTAAAGTCCTGTTTTTTCATAATTAATCCGGAAAATCCTGTTTAGTTCAAAAAGGTTTAGAATAGTCCTATTTAGTTCATTTCCTCTAAAAAATAGGTCAAAAGATTTCTACGCACCAACCAATGCCTCACGTAACAGTTCCGTCTGCCTCGCAGTAAGATTCCCCGGCGTCCGTACAATAACCCGCACATATAAGTCCCCACGACCCCCACCATCGAGTCGCGGCATTCCCAGCCCGTGCAGGCGAAATTTGGTATCTGTCTGCGTTTCCGCCGGAATTTTTACCTGCACTTGCTTGCCCTCTATTGTCGTGACTGTAATTTCACCACCTAAGGCAGCCTGGACGAAACTTATCGGCGTTCTCATATAAAGGTCATCTCCACGCCTTTCGAATACCGGATGCGGTAAAACGTTTAATGCCACGTACAGGTCGCCGGGTTCTCCGCCGTTCGCGGACTCAGCGGGCTTTCCAGCCTTTGGAATCTTTATCTCGTAGCCCGAATCAACACCATTCTTAATCTTAAGCAATATCTTTGTTCGCTTTTGGACGCTGCTCGTTCCTCCGCATGTGTCGCAGAGGTCGTAAGTGGCTCGCCCTGTGCCTTTACACTGAGGACAAACCGCAGCTGTTATCACACGTGTATTCCCCCTCGTTTGCACGTTTCTTATCTGACCGGTGCCTTCGCAATAGGCGCATCCACTCGGTTTCCCGGAACGAGTTCCTGAGCCTCCACAAGCCTTACATATCCGTGCCATCGGGACTTCAATCGTCTTCTCCGCACCCATAGCTGCATCTTCCAGCGTAATATTCAAAACCAAACGCACGTCAACGCCGCGAACCGGTTTTTGTATCCCTTCTCCAGTCCCAAAGAGAACGTCAAATATACCACCGCGACTCGTAAACCCGGGGCTGGATGCAGACCTGAAGAACGAATCATATATTGCGCTCCCGAAGATGTCTTCAACGTCCCGGTAATGCGTGAAGTGAGTCCAATCGAAACCTTCCGGTCCAAAAGCTTCATCCACTACCCTGTGCCCAATTTGGTCATACTTCGCTCGTTTATCATTGTCCACGAGCACTTCGTATGCCTCTGAAATCTCCTTGAATTTCTCTTCCGCCTCTTTTTTATCCCCTTTATACGTATCAGGGTGGTATTGCTTTGCCAATCTTCGATATGCTTTTTTAATATCCTTCTCTTTGGCGTCTCTGCTAACGCCGAGTATCTCGTAATAATCTTTCTTTGGCATATTTATATGTTATTTCATAGCACGCATTAATTTATATTATCCGCCAATCGAGTTTGAACATGATACACCAAAAATAGAGGAACTTTCAGACACTTGCGTAGCCCTCACGGCAGGTTCAGCTTTAGCCCATACAGAACTCTTTAGGGAGGTGAAATCTAACCTTGCCAGCATCTCCAGGCCATTGGTTTCATTAATCACCAAGAGCATTAAGGACAGTTTTGTGGAACAAAGAAAAAATAGGGTAGAAGAGCTATATCTCAAACCAAAGGGGATGACTTTGGAGTCGTTTTATAAGGAGTATGCAAATTCATTACCTGCTGAGATCGTTATCGGTACAGATAGACAAATAGAATCGGCAGAATATGAATTGGAGATTCTAATTGTAGGATTAGATAGTGAAGGTGCGCATATTCATGGTGTTCGTGATCCTGGTGTTTCGGACTGTTATGATTCATTGGGATACCACGCAATTGGGTCTGGTGAACTTCATGCCCTTTCAACATTTATGTTAAACAATTATACGCCTAAAAACTCTGTAAATCACGCAGTATATTTAGTTTACGAAGCAAAGAGAAATGCAGAAGTATCCCAGGGAGTAGGAAAATCAACGGACATGTGTTTAATAACTAACGAAGGAATTAGATACCTTTCAACGGATGAAATGACAAAATTGAGAGAGATTTATGAAAAAAAGACCAAACCAGAGCGTGAAGAAATAAGTCAATTGGTTAAAAATTTGCCTTTTGGAGATGGCTGAAATGGGATTTAAAAGCAAAAAAGAGGAAAAACTATTGCAATTGGTGTAATGGTCATGCTTGTCATGTCATTTACGCCAGTCAGCGCTGCACAAGAAGACGTTCCGCCTTATCAGGGAAGATTTGGTCCAGACAACGCATTATATGGGCTAAAAATCGCGTTCGAGAACATAGATGAAGCGGTATCGCTTAGTGCTGATGCAAAGCTCGACAAACAAGCGGCGCATGCAGAAGAAAGAATAGCTGAGGCAAAGGCAATGATGGAAAAAGGCAAGCATGAAGCAGCAGAAAAAGCGATGGAAGGATATACGGCAAAGGCAGCAGCTATTGATGCGACAGCAACCAAGCCAGATGTCACTGAAGAAGGGCTTCAACGCGCATGGCTGATGGTCCGCAAACATGAAAGAGTGTTACAAGGTCTAATCGGCGATTCAAACATGTCGGAGCAGGCAAAGTCTGCATTACAGAGAGCAGTAGAGAATAGTAAAGCGGTAGATATGGTGTTGTCAGACAACGTGCTGAAGATACAGGCAAGATATGCGGGAGAGAAAGTTGCGGAGGCAAAGGCGATGATGGAAAAGGGTGACTTAGAAGCGGCTAAAGGGGCAATGGAGCTATACATGGCGAAGATGAAAGACATCAACGAGACAATGGATAAGGCAACCCTCACTGAAGAAGGGCGTCAACACGCACGGCAGATGCTCAGCAAACATGAAACAGAGTTACAAGGTCTAATCGGCGATCCAAACATGCCGGAGCAATGCAAACCAGCGCTACGAAGGGCTTTGAACAACAGCAGAACTGCTGAGGATACGCTGGATCGCGTGATAGCCAAGATGAGACCCGAAGAGACACCTGCACAAGAGCGACCTGAAGAGACACCTGCAAAGGGGAGACAGCGGGCAGCCACAGCAGAACAATAAAAGAATATGGGATAGGTAACCAAAAGGCTTATCTATTCCCTTTTTATTATTTATTCTAATAGCAATGTCACGTAGATATTTCTCCATCCTGGCACTGGTCGTTTTGAGTATGACGTGTTACTCAGTTATGCCTACTTTAGCTCAAGGAGACGAGTATAAAACCACATATACGATAGATATTATGGGGGATGGATCGGCAATTTGGAGCATAGAAGATCGAATTGGATTGACAACTCAAAGTGATGAGAAGGCGTTTAATGAATATGTTTCAGCTCTTGAATCCAACCAAAGCGAGTTGGAATATTTTTCGAACAAGATAAATGCGATTGTTAGTGAGGCGGAGGCATCAACTGGGCGGGGTATGGCAGCCCGAAATTTTAATATATCTTTCGATGTAAAGGACATGCCAACAGGTAGATACGGTGTGGTTATATATCAATTCAAATGGATTGGCTTTGCCACGACCGAAGATAAGAGGATTATCGCTGGCGATGCATTTGCCGGGGGATTATATCTTTCTAAAGATAATGCTTTGATTATCACATATCCAGGCGAATATAAAGTTGAAGCAGTGAGTCCTGAGCCTGATGCTGTAAGGGCTAATGAATTAATTTGGTATGGGTTAAGAGACTTTAACTCAGGCGAACCAAGTGTTGTACTTCGATTAACATTCCGGGTCGTATGGGTCGCGATCAGTGTAATAGGCGTAGTAGCAATTATCATCGCTGGTGGGATTACCTATAAAAAGAAAAAGAAACGAGAAAAGAAGATCATAGAGGAGGAGATACTAAAAACTGACGAAGATACGATTCTCGAAATACTGAAGGATGCCGGAGGAGTTCTATATCAATCTGATATAATAGAAAAAACGGGTTTTTCCAAATCGAAAACGAGTGCTTTGCTAAATTCATTAAAAGAAAACGGGCGCATAGAAAAGGTAATGAAGGGCAGGAAAAACCTAATTAGACTCAAATGAACCTGTACAGGTGATGTAAAATTTGTGTGCATACCTTTCCATCCAATGTCTAATCGCGGTCGGGGCATATCAATATAACAAACATTCAAACTATTTATATAACGTTTAATTTAATGATGAAAAAGCCTAAAACATTTTTGCCTGAGGCTCAGAGGCACGTGGATGTCCCTACTGCGAAGATTTGGTCGCTAAGCAGCAGTCATGGGCTACTTCCAATCCATAGAATATTACTCGGCCATGACGGTTCCATGACGAATCTTCTGGAGCTAATCTCATGCTGCGAGGTTACGCTTCGCACAATCCAGCAATCAGTGATTCCTTGCCCTCGGGAAGCAGCAGACCTACTTGCGATAGACGTTGGAGAACCGGCAAACGAGCGTGACATCACAATCGTTAGAAGCTCGGATGGTTCGCCGCTCCTCTATGCACGGTCTTACACACCTCTATCGAGGCTAAAGCCCGCCTTCAAAGCCGACCTGATGAGAGCCGACATCCCCATCGGCAAGATTATGCAAAAGCACAGAATCGAAGCGAGGCGAGAGATCCTGGATGTCGGCTACTTGAGTAGCGACCGTCATCTTGGGGAGCTATTAGCTCGTCCTGGACCCTACCTATGGAGAACGTATAACATCATTACCAAAGGGAAACCGCTGATCACGGTCAAAGAGTACTTCCCAGCCTCGCTCTAATGAGCAAGTGTAACAGAAAAAACTTGGCAGCCAAACGGATAAACTTATAACATGCCATCTATGGTAGCACCACAACTTGGGCATTTTGAATCTCTTATTTTATTCTCTATGATTTGAAATCCATACCGTTGGATTAGCAACTCTCCGCACTGATAGCAGTAGGTATTCTCTCCTCCCTCACCTGGAACGTTACCCTCATACACGTATCTCAAGCCTACCTCTAACCCAATTTCCCTCGCCTCGCGTAAGGTTGTAACCGGTGTTGGAGGAAGATGCGTTAGCTTATATGTGGGGTAGAACTGTGAAATATGCCATGGGACGTCCACGCCTACACTTTTGATGAACTCGGCGACCCCTCTGAAATCTTTTTCCGAATCATTCAACGTCGGTATAACCAGCGTAGTTACTTCCACCAAAACGCCCAAACTCTTGTACAGCTTTATCGCTTCGAGCACGGGTTTCAGGTGACCTCCGCAATTCTTTAGATACAGGTCTTCTGATAGCCCTTTCAGGTCCACGTTTACCGCATCCAAATAAGGCACGATAGCACGTATAGCCTCTTCCGTAATATACCCGTTTGTGATAAAGACATTGCATATCCCTTCTTTACTTGCCAATCGGGCAATGTCATAGGCGTATTCGAAAAAGATGGTCGGCTCGGTGTAAGTGTATGCGATGCTTCTACAACCATATTGCCTGGCTGCTGCAACAATCTCACGAGGCGATGCGTCTTCTCCCACTATCTGTTTCTCATCTTCTTTAGGCATCTGAGAAATCGTGAAGTTCTGGCAGTTCTTACACCTGAAGTTACATCCAACCGTAGCAATCGAATACGCAGTTGAGCCGGGATGGAAATGGAAGAGTGGTTTCTTCTCTATTGGGTCAACCGCCCTCGCAACCGCCTTTCCATAGACCCTGCTGTAAAGGACACCGTCCCTGTTTTCTCTAACTCCGCATATCCCACTCTTCGATTCGTTTATCTTGCAAAGATGCGGGCATAGGTGACATCTAACTGTGCTACCTTCCAGTTCCTCGTAGAACATCGCCTCTTTCTGCATAAGAAAAACGGCATCATCAGTTCTCAAAATGAATGGATATTTCGCGCCTCGCGGATTCTTCGGAATCCGATGCGTGTATTACGTTCCGCTGCACGTCTAAGCCATAGTCCCCTCTTATGGTTCCCGGCTTTGCAAGTTTTGGGTCCGTAACGCCTGCCATTTCCCTCGCCACTGCGATTGCATTCTCACCCTCGATGACCATTGATACCGTTGGAGCTGAGGACATGTAGGAAACCAAGCCCTCGAAAAAATCCTTTCCTCGATGCTCCTCATATTGCTTTTCTGCCACCGCTCTGCTTATCGTCGAAAGCTTCAGCGCTACTATACCAAATCCCTTCCTTTCGAATCGCCCTATTATTTCGCCTATAAGACCTCGCGCTACTCCCTCTGGCTTTATCATCAAAAAGGTTCTCTCGCATCTCATAATCTTTCTTCTGCGTCAATCTTGTGAGTAGTTGCTTTCGCAGCCCACTTCACCTTCCTTCTTTTTCTCCCCAGCTTTATCATGTTTCTCTCGCACTTAGAACTACAAAAATAAAAAACCGTTCCATCTCGCTTTACATACATCTTCCCTCTGCCTGGCTCTATTGACAAATCACAAAAAGAGCATTTCTTCTCCATCTTCTCCTCTCATCTCCTCAGTAATTTCCTCACTTCTCTATCTGTCTCCAGCAGCACAATAACGTCACCCGTTCTTATAGGTCCTCTACAATTCCTCGTTATTATCCTTCCTTTATTCTGCCCTTCCAGTACCTTACACTTTATCTGCGTGGATTCGCCATGCATTCCCGTCCTACCTACCACTTCTATTACCTCGGCAGGTGTTCCCCTATCATCGCCCATCTCTTTCTTCCTACACCCTTCTTTGCCCTCGCCTCACACCTTTATCCCCTTTAACTCCCCTATAATCCCTTCAATCACTTCCTCTGCTCTTCCAGGGTCAACGACGGCAGCAGATGCGCAACCTTTGTTTATACCACAAGCAGCCCCTAAATCTTTCTGGCTTTTCACATACAAGTACGGCGTGCCTTTCTCTTCGCATAACGGTGGAATATGCATTACTATCTCCACAGGAGTTACGTCCTCACCTATCAGCACTAACTTTGCCATTCCTCTTTCTATGGTCTTCGTGGTTTCATTTGTCCCCTTCTTTACGCTGCCCGTCGTCCGCGCCAAATCCAACGCCTCTAACGACTTACTTTGCAACTCTTCCGGCACCTCAAACTTGACATACGCCGACATCGACTTTGCCTTTTCTTCTTCCTCGCTCATCTTTCATTCCCCCTACAATGTTACTTGCGCTCTCACTCTGATATTAGATATCGCTTTAAGCTTATAGTCTTCAAGCAAGACAGGCTGCACACTCTCTTCTGGCACACTTAATGAAATCTCCTTTGTCCTACCATATCTCCCTCTGCTTATAATCACTGCGTTTATCAATCCCAGAATGTCCAACTCCGAGACCAGATCGGTAACACGTCGCTGCGTTAACGGCTCCATGCCTAAATGGTTACACACTCTCCGATACATATTATAGACCTCACCGCTGGAGAAGCGCCTTCTGTTCCTTTCCCTGTTTAGCAGTAGCACGCTGTTTAACACGATTTTTGATTGCAGCGGCAGTGTTTTTACCACCTCAACAATCCTATTCGCTTCTATCTTTTCATTTGCAAACCGCACGTGCGCCTCAGTTACCTTGTCAGATTCCGTTCGCTCTGCAATTTCCCCGGATACACGCAGCAGGTCAAGAGCACGCCTTGCGTCTCCATGCTCCTGGGCAGCAAAAGCAGCGCATAGCGGTATCACCGTGTCGTCTATCACAGAGTCATTGAACGCCTTTTCCGCCCTCTCACCCAAAATATCCTTTAACTGCTCGGCATTGTAAGGCGGAAATATTATCTCTTCCTCGCCTAACGACGACTTCACCCTCGGGTCTAATAGATCCGTGAAGGTCAGGTCATTCGAAATACCTATCATGCTTACCTTTGCATTATTTAGCTCGCTGTTTATTCTCGAAAGGTTATATAACGCTCCATCTCCTTTGATTGCTAATTTGTCCACCTCATCCAATATCACGATTACGCATCTATCTTCTGTATCTATCCCTGCCTTGAACTCGGAATACACCATATCCGTCGGCCATCCTATCATCGGAACGCGCTTATTGAACACCCTCGCGAGATAAGCAAAAACTCGATACTGCGTATCAAATACCTCGCTGTTGATATAGAGCATAACGCATTTACTGCCCCTCTTCTTCCCCATCTCTTCTAATTCCTTGCTCACGTATTTTACCGTAGCGGTCTTACCCGTCCCTGTCTTACCGTAGATCAATATATTTGAAGGTGTTTCTTTCTTTAACGCCGCTGATAGCGTATTCGCTAAACCGCTTATTTGTTTCCTCCGATGTGGTAGATTTTGAGGGATATACGTAGGACGAAGCACCTCTCTATTCGCAAATATCTTACCTCCATTCATCAGATCCTCGAACAGGTTTTCCATATTTTATCTCTACCCCACTTTATCTCAAAAGCAAATTCCAGTGTAAAAGATAAAAATAGATATCATATATATAATAGTATGCTTGTGGGTATGTTTCCACTGGAGTGATACAGAGTTATGTTGAACAAGGAAAAAATACAAAACTACCTGGCAAACCAGTTTACAACTCCTTTGCGAATACTAAACGTGAGGGAGTTGGGGCTGGAATCGAAGTCAAAGCAGGAAGAAGAGCGAGAAATAAAAGGGTTCGGGTATGGCAAACCTTACCTCGTGGAGTTTGAGACCGGCGAGGGGGAAATAAAAGAGGTTGTTATCTCCTCGATGAAGAGGAACGGGTTCGGGCACGACCACCTCTCTGACCGTGCGCAAATATTGATATGGCAGCACCATGCGTTCAATAAGCTGCCGAAACACGTGAACTCGCTCGACGTTGGTTACTTTACGAAAGACGGGAGGATGGAATCAGCAAGTGACGCGGAGGAGTATTTCATCGTATGCGATAAAGTGGAAGGCGAAGAATACGTTAAGGATCTGGATAGGTTAAAAGCGGGTGGAGAATTAAGAAAAGAAGATGAAGAGAGAGTGTCTGCTCTGGCGTCCTATTTGGCTGATATACATGCCGTGAAGAAAGACGATGCACGACTTTATGTGCGAAGGATAAGGGAGTTAGTAGGGCATAGCGAATGTATATTCGGGCTTACGGACAGTTATCCACCCGGAAGTGAGTTCATAACGGGCGAAGAACTGAAGGATATAGAGAAGAAGAGCATAGACTGGCGATGGAGGCTGAAGGAGAGAGCAAAGAGGTTGTGTATGGTTCATGGCGATTTCCATCCCTGGAACGTTATGTTCCGCAAAGGAACGGATTTTACGGTGCTTGATAGGAGCAGAGGAGAATGGGGAGAAGCCGCTGACGACGTTTCCTCGATGACCATAAATTATCTCTTTTTCGGGCTGCTCAAAACTGATGGTGAAGCGATTGATAGCGATTTTAAGCGGTTATTTGAGCTGTTCTTTGACGTGTATCTTGATAAATCAGGCGATTACGAGTTGCTGGAGGTGATACAGCCATTTTATGCGTTTAGAGGGCTCGTGGTTGCTTCTCCGGTATGGTATCCTAATATTTCAATGGATACAAGGAAGAAATTGTTTAACTTCATAAAGAACGTGCTTGATGCGGAGGAGTTTGATTATAAAAATGCAGATAGGTATTTGGAAAGATGAGCAAGTTTTACGAGGTAAGAAAGAGAGACGGTGCGGCGAGAATAGGGAAACTGCTGCTAAGTGGAGTTGTGCAAACGCCTCTGCTGTTCCGAGTTGATTCTTTAAGTGCCGATGAAGAAGAACTCGAAGTGATTAATGCAGAAAATGCAAATTTTAAAGATTTATCTTCGGAAGACCTGTGGAACGTTCCACGAGGCGCGGTCCTTGTGCCTGAAGTGCACCCTTTATTTACGAAAGTGAAAGATGCAATCCCTTCTTTGTTTGTTGATTTTTTCGTGCTCTCCATCGCTTCTAACATGCTAAACAGCCCAAGGGATTTTGTTCGCAGAATCATTGATGCGAGAAACGCAATACCACCTGACGTAGCATTGTGGGTTCCTGCGATAGCGACTGCGGAGAATGCCGCATTGCTGTTTTACATGGGCGTGGATATAATAGACGACACGAATGCGGTGATAAAAGGCTATCAGGGTATTTATCAGGTGGAGGAAGGTGAAATAAGATTAACCGAATTGGAGGAGTTGCCATGCAATTGTAATGTTTGCGCTTCTTTAAGTGTAGCCGAGTTAAGGGTAAAGGATTTTAAGGAACGGGCGTTGTTGCTCGCAAGACATAACACGCTGCTGCTGGATAAAGAGGTGAAAAAGGCAAAAGAGCGTATAAGAGCAGGCAATTTGCGTGAGTACGTGGAGATGAAGGTGAGGTCTTCAACGTTTTTAACCGCAGTGTTAAGAATCATTGACCTCGATGAGGATGCGTATTTTGAGCTCAGAACGCCCGTTGCCCGGAGAGAATGCATGAAAGCGAACACGATGGAATCGTTAAAGCGTGTAGAAGTAAAGAGGTTTGCGAATCGTGTTCTGGAAAGGTATGAACCGCCTGCGAGGCAAATCTTGCTGATATTGCCGTGTTCAGCGAGAAAGCCTTATTCTACATCGCCTTCTCATACGAAATTCATAGATGCGATTGCAGATTATAGAGGTCATATTCATGAGTTGATTTTAACGTCCCCGCCTGGTGTTGTTCCAAGAGAGCTTGAAGTGGTTTATCCCGCCGCATTCTACGATATTCCCGTAACCGGATACTGGGATGCGGAGGAGCGAGAATGGGTATCCTCGTGCTTGCGTGCATATCTTGAGAGGAATTTGACAAATTACGACACGGTGGTTGCACATCTCAGCGGTGCGTATAAAGAAATATGCTCAAGCGTTGCAGAGGATTTGTGCATAGAAATTGTGTACACCTGCGAGAACGGCGAAGAAGCGACTTCAAAAGTAGCTTTGAACCGACTGATGGAACAGATAGCAGAGTTATGTGGTGAAAGAAAGAGGCTGTCGGGATTTGAAATGAAAGCGGGTGTGATAAAAGCAATGGCTGATTTTCAGTTCGGTATCGGTGCCGGAAGCGAGCTTGTTGCGAGAAAAGAAGGAGAAAGAATAAAAATAACCGGGAAGTTTCCTTTCTATAAAATCAGTTTGGACGGCTGTGTTCTTGCGAGAATCGTGCCCGCATACGGGCTTTTGAGTCTTACGGTGAAAGGGGCTCGTAGAATTGAAAATTTGCTTTCTTCTTATAAGGTGGAAATAGGTGATTTTGTCCCCGAAGGTTCGATATTGGCGCCGGGCGTTATACATGCAAGCGAACAAATAAGGGTGAATGACGAGGTCGTTTTCGTCGGTGAGAAGGCGTTTGGCGTGGGTAGAGCAAAGATGAGCGGCTGGGAGATGGTGGAATCCCGGAGGGGCGTGGCAGTGCAGGTGCGGGAGGTGGAAGAAATTGAGTGAGCAGGCTGATGAGCTTGCTGCATATATCAAATTAAGGACTCTGCAGTTAGACCATCCATTTACAACAAAGATTCCTATTGCTGATGGCAGACGAAAATCGTCAGAAGAGTTTGTTTTTGTGATAACACCGAGCCGATACAGGAAATTGGAGCAAATTAGAGGAGATTATAACTTCAAATTAGGCGACCAAGAATATCCGTGCGATATCATCAATTTAACAAGAACTCAAGTGAAATTACGGATAGAAGATTTAGACACGCAGTTGCAGCGTATTGAAAGCGGAGCAATCAATGTGGATACGAGTAACATCATAGAGCGAGAAAAAGAGGGCTTACAGCGGTTAAGGGAAGACTGTTTCAGTGAAAGGAGGGATTTGTTATTTGGGAAACGGGAAATTGCCGGAGGTGTTCAGAGGGAATGCATATTTGAAGAAGAAGATTTGAATGAAGAGCAACAGCGTGCTGTTGAATATGCTGTCGGCGTTCAAGATGTATATATCATCTGGGGTCCGCCCGGCACTGGGAAGACGACAATTGTTCCTGAAATTGTGCGCAATTATATCAGATTGCACAAGGAGTATTTGTTTAGCACAGATGCGGAGTTCGAAGATGACTCGAATAAGGGCATTATTTCAGAGAAATTGAGGGGTGTATTCAAAACTGAAGGAGTTTCGCTTTCTGAAAATGCCGCCATTAGGAAAGAAAAAGAGGGTAAATGGGATATAACTGATGGAGAAAAAAGCTATATCGTCAAGAAAGAAGATGGAAAGTTAAAGATTTATCGCAAAAGTAATCCGAAGATACTGGTATGCAGTTACACAAACAGAGCGGTGGATAACGTGGTGATGAAATTGTTTGACAGATGTAAAGAAATCATCGTCCGATTTGGTTCCTCCACGCTTACGGACAGAAGATATAAAGATGCGCTTTTTGATGAACAGCTTGAAAAGAAGCGAAAGGAGATAGAAAAAACGATAGAAAAAACGTTCAAACGGCTGCTCAGTGTATTAAAGCGAGAGAAGAAGGAGAAAGAAAACGAAGTAGAGTCAAAAAACAGAGAGAAAGGACGAGTTGAAGAGAAGAAAAAAGGCATTGAAAGAGAAATTGAAGCATTAAACGCTGAAATAATCCATTTTGAAAAGCAAATAACGGATAAAGAGCGCATACTGCTCAAAACCAATCTCGAAGAGGAGATTGCCCAAATTAGCGGACAGTTGCAGCAATACAGGGATAACCTTATAGAACTCCCGGCAAAAAAGAAGGGAATTAACGAAGAAATAAAAGAACTTGAAAAACATGTTAGCCAGTTAAAAGATGTCAAATCGGAATTTGATGGGCAGTTGGCGGAATGGAATGAAAAAGGGAAGAATACCGCCAATATTATCCTGATAATAGAATATTATCTGGATTTCGCCGAAGGTCCGAGACAAGAAATTGAAGCGTTAAGTGCTGAAATACCACATATTAAGAACTTGATAGCAGAAAAAGAACGCTCATTGCTCAACGCTCAGTTCACGGAGGAGATAAACCAAATTGATGAAGAACTGCGAAGATACAGAAAGAATCTTAACGAACTCCAGCAGGAGAAAGAAGAGATTAACAGAGCGATAGAGAGAATAGAAAATGAAGTTCCCGAATTAGAACGGGATATACAAGGCATTCGTGAACAGTTGGATGAATTGAGGAATAATGAGCCTAGGATAGCAGCTATAATCCACATCGTAAACTTTTATCTGGAATGCGCCAGAAGGAATAGAATTGTGGCTTTCTGGGAAAAATACGCATTTAAGCGGCGAAATCCGTTATACGAGCAATATGAAGAAAAGATAAACGAATTGCAATTAGCACGAAGAAATCGCATTGAACTGGAGCAAATATTACAGGAGAAATTAGAAAAGCAGAACAAGGAAGAAGAGAAGATAACAGAACTCCAAAATGAGTTAAATGCACGAGAACGCGAAACAAGAGAGAAAGAAGAGGATTTGATACGTAAAAAGGAAGACTTAATCGCAGTTGAAGAAAATCACAAGAGGTTATCTGGAAAGATTGAAAGTAGGGTGAACGAATTGGAGGATTTAAAAAGGGGCAGGGATTTACTTGCTTGTGGTGAATTGGAATATGACAAGGATGCGTTAAGAAGAGAAAATCCAGAATTGCGTGTGTTGTATTACGATTTAAAGAGGAAAAACGATAGAAAAAGTTCTCTTTTGAGTGCTTTCATACGTGGACGCTCAGAACTGTTATATGAGCAATATAGACCCGAGATAAGAGAGTTGCGATTAGAAGGAAAACCGCGCATCGAACTGGATATAATATTACAAGAGAATCGGGAAATGCAGAACGAGGAACGGGTGAAGATAACAGAACTTCAAAATGAGTTAAATGCACGAGAACGCGAAATAAGAGAAAAGAAAAAGGAGTTGTCACGTAAAAAAGAAGAACTAAAATCCGTTGAGAGAAGCTATGCAAAGTTGTCAGAGGATATTGAATCTAGTGAAAGAAAACAGGAGGAGTTAAAAAGAGATATTGATTCGCTTGCTCATGGCAGATTAGAATATGACCGCAATGCCTTAAGAAGAGAAAATCCCGAACTGCGTGCGTTATACAACGAATTAAATAACAAACAGAACGAAAAAACGCGGAAAGAGGCTGATTTGAAAGAAAAGGAGCAGAAACACAGCTTTTTGAGCAGTTTGATTGACAAACTAAAGAACTCTATCAGCGACTTAATTAACAAAATCAACGCGCTGGAGCAGGTAATACAGAAGGAAATGCAGGAGAAGATAGATGAAGCGAAATTAGCCATTCTCAAAGAAAAACAGATTATCGCAACGACGAATTTAAGAACATACAACAAACTCTTTGAGAGTATTAAGTTTGACCTTGTCATAATGGACGAAGCGGGAGCTATTGATTTGCCCGGTGCTGTCCTCCCCTTCCTAAAGGGCAATAAGTTCATATTGCTGGGCGACCCCGAACAACTACCGCCTATTTTAGTGGATAGACCTGCGGAAATCAGAAGGCTGATTGACAAAAATCCTGAATTGAAGCGGAGCATTTTTGAACGGTTCTACAAATCCAACCACGGCGATAATCAGGTAGTTATGCTAACCACTCAATACTGGATGAAGAGCGAGATAGCGGATTTTGTAAGCTCATCCTTCTATGGAGGATGGTTGGATACTCCGTCTGAAGTAGAAATTGATGAAAAACTACGGGAATGTCAGGATGACATCGTAAGTAATCGCTATTCGATGGTATGCTTTCCTAGAAGGTTTTGGACTGATTATGAAGGTGGTTCTGCGTTTTCCCTCGTCGAAATTGACTTCATCAAAAAGATAATCAAAAAGTTTAGGCATGAGTATAATAGTAGAATCTATGAAGAAATCGCAATAATATCGCCATATAGGGCGCAAATAGGAAGAATAGAGGATAAAATCCCCGATATTGAGTGCGGTACAGTGCATACGTTTCAAGGTCAGGAGAAGGGTATTATCATTTTCGCCACTGCTAACTACCGGAAGAGCCAAAACAGCGGTTTTGGATATTTGCTGGAAGGACCAGCAAGTAGGAATCTTTTGAACGTTGCAGTCTCAAGGGCAAAAGAGAAGATTATAATAATAGGGAGTAAAGAACTTTTCAAGGAAGTCTCTATCTATAGAACACTTTATGAGCATATCCAAGAACGTGGCTATGTGCACGAGCAGAACTGCTGCATGATGTGTGGTGAAGATGTTCCTGAAGAAAGACCATCTGGATTTTGCAGTGAGGCATGCTATAGTTTATTTGAATTGAGAGTTCACGAGGGAAGGAACCCTCCAGAATATACAGCAAAGGATAAACACAGTTTGAGGTCTACTCATGAGATGCTGATTGATAATTGGTTTAATAATAACGGAATAAAACATGAGGTTGAAAAACGAGTTCCTGTTGATAAATTGATGTATTGTGATTGGTTCTTACCAAAAGGGGAAATATATGTGGAATACTGGGGTTTGATGCACGAAGAGTGGTATAGAAAGGCGAGGAAGGTTAAAGAAAAGTTGTATGAACAAGCGGGGTTGGAGTTAAGAAGCATAGAGTCAGAAGATATGAAAAATTTAGAGAAGCAACTTCGACAGATATTTGGAGATGTGTTGAATCAATAAGAAGTGATAGTCAGGAGTGTGAGATGGAAAAAGTTGAGCGGGAAAGCTTTTTAAAAAATAAAAAGCGTCATTCATTATATAATGCAAATCGTATAGAGATACCCATGGCAAAGGAAGAAAAAGAAGGTAAAGGGGAAGAAGTGCCAGACGGGTTTGTGGAAGCAGTAAATGAATTTTATGATTTGTCGGGCATTATTTTCAAATGTTTTGATGACATATACAGCGATTATCTGCGGGGTAAAGATATTCAGGAAGATTTAAAGGGTTTATTAAACAATAAACGTCATATTTTCTATTTGATACGGGATATCCTCCTTGCAGAAGAGGGGATTAAAGAGTGGTTCGATAAGGTTAAAATAGAAGGAAATAAAAGGGATAAAATATTTGAGTTTGCACGAAGATACGCGGATTTAAAAGATGAGATGGTATCGCTAATATTAAGAGAATATTTCGGGTGGTTTAATTGTTGGATAGATCTTCTGTCTGATTGTGAATTTGATGAACGCCAAAACACAGTAGTAATGGAGATCAAGTTGCTTTCAGTCTCAAATAAAAAAATACTGCACATGAAATATAGTATTGATAACATATACGAGCTTGTAAGAGAAATACAGCTAAGGATAAAAGGTTGTCTTTCTGAAAACAGAGATAAGAGCATTAAGAAGGAGGTTATTACCGATGTCAAAAAGACGGCAAACAGGATAATTAATGATGCGAATGAAGTTTTAAATATGGCAAAGGAGTTAGAGAAAAAGGTAGATGGGGAAGGGAGATAAAAATGGAACGGGTTGCAATTAAAGAAAAAGATAAAAGAATCAGAGCAACAAGAGAATGCCTTGGTCCCTTATTATTGGATTATAGTGGTCTTGACAAGTTGGCACAACAGTCTACACAAATATCAAAGTTTGAAACAAAAATAAACTCGCTACAAGATTTATCACCTCAATATCTATTGGTTGACCGCTGCACCAAATACGGTTTTGCACCTATTACCGCCTTTGCCTTTGTGTCGGGGTTAGTCTTCTATTTATCTGCCAATATAGGCATGGCTATTGGTCTTGTTGGAATAGGAATTACATCGCTGTTATTAACAATAGTGTTCTCGGTTACGAAGTCCGCCTTAAAAGAGTAATTGTAATAAGCACAGTGCTTTTAACGATATTGCTCTTTGTTGCCAGATCTTGGTCTACCTGAAACATAATGAATGGAAGAAAAATAGAAATATCATGGAAGGGATTAAAAATGGTGATCCCAATTAGTGTACTTGGGTTTATTTTTATCTTGAATTTATACGCAGAAGTATTAGCATCTCCATATTTCAAAGGTGTTGTTGGGGTTATTATATTTCTATCGTTTTGTTGCTTTTTAATTATCATCGGAGGAGTAATAGAGTATCTCTCTAAACCTCTAAGAGCCTATGTTGAGAAAAAATTAGTCAAGTAAATGAGCAGCGGGAAGACGATGGAATCCCAGAAGGGTGTTACGGTGGATCAGAGGTGGTGGATAAAGTAGAATGTTTAACCTCTCAACACAACCCCAAACAACCGCTCAAAGTTCCGCTCTATTTCCGCTTCTGCTTCACGCACCTCAATCTTCCTTTGCCTCGCAATCTCTTCATACACCACTTTCACGTGCTGCGGAACGTTCCTTTCTTCCTCGGTAGGCGAGAGATAAGGTGCATCCGTCTCGGTAAGCAAATGCGAAATCGGTACTCGTCTCGCCACCTTCCTCATGCTCTTGCTTCTCACTATTGATGCAGGTAGCGATATATAATAGCCCTCCTCGCATATCTGCTCCGCAAGCTGTGGCTTTCCCGTGAAACAGTGAAATACCGCTTTCCTTATGTCCTCATCCGAGACAATCTTCAAACCGTCTTCTATTGCCTCGCTACCTGTACCACGCAAATGAAGCACAACCGGCAAATCAAGCTCCTTCGCAAGCCCAAGAAACTCCACCAATACCTCCTTCATCCTCTTTATCTTCAACGGGTCTCTTACCCAGTGGTAGTCAAGCCCTATCTCACCAATACCCACGATTCTTCGCTTGTTCTCACTTATAAACTCCTCATAGTCTCCTATCTCCTGGTCCGTTCTACTCGCAACATGTATCGGATGAAGCCCCGGCGTAACGAAAACGAAGCCTTCGTGCATCTCTGCAAGCTCTAACGCATACTTCGCATCTTCAGGCTCTACCCCGCTTGTCACCACGCACTTTAATACCTTCTTCGCATCCTCTATTACTTGCTCTCTATCTTCATCGTATTGCTCAAACGTCAGATGGCAGTGTATGTCTATGATTTCAATCACCCTCAAACCTTTCTTTAAAAAGAATGCTTAAGAAACAAAAGAATCTATATTTTCGATAAATCTTTCTTCTAAAAAGTTTTATTTTAATAACATCTCAGATTTCTGAAGCCGCAACAAATCTTCAGTGCTCAGCTTTTCTCCATCTCTAAACCGCTCATAAATACCCTTAGCCCTCTTTCTCGCTTCCATTCGCGTCCTGAATCCAAAATCTTCTCTTATTTTTCTCCTCAGCCCGTTTATTACACGGTCAAAGTCTTTTATGTCGCGAAGATGCCTTATTAAAAGCCTGTGTGCGTCATCCGCCGCCTCCTGTGCCCCTACAAAAAGCCTGTGTGCGTCATCCGCCTTCTCTCTTACCCTATCTGCTTCTTTAAACCACTCTACCATCTTATCATGGCATTCATGGGAAAGCTTTACGTATTTTATCGCGTCTTCGTGGTATTTATCCGCTTCTTTCCGGTATCTCTGCGCCCTTTTCAGCAATTCCTTTAACTTTTTGTCCTTCTCCAATTCCTTTTGCATTCTATCGAATTCCTTCCTCAGCTCCGTTATCTTCGCCACTAATTTACGCTCTTTATCCTTGCTAAGCACTTCCACCTGCTGCTTTAACTCTAACTCATCTATCCTTCCCCTAAGCCTTTCAAAAACTTGTATGCTCTTTAAGTCATTCTTCTTCCGCAACTTCTCCACCATCGAATAATACGTAGATGCTTTTCTGTTCAACTCACCGCGCTTTGCCTTCTTCTCCTCTATCAGCTTCTCATACTCCTCTCTTTGCTTCTTAAACCCCTTCGCCTTCTCTACCGCCTCTTTTATCCGCCCGTTCAACTCGTCTCTTAACTCTGACCACTTACTCGCTTCGGAATTTAACTCCGTCCTTCTACTCTTATACTCGTCGGCTCTCTTTATTACTTCCGCTCTCCGCTCCACTAAATCCTCAAGCATTCTTGTTTATATCCCTCTTTTATATCCATAGCATTACAAACATAAATATTTTTTCGCTTTTTTCCTTCTTTCAGAAAGAAAGTCCTTCCGGAAATTTATACGCATCCTTACCATCAAAGCAATACTGCACGTGCTGAAAACCCGCCCTTAACTCTATAACCTCTTCCTTTATCTTTTTTTCGTCCTCTCCCTCTATCGTCACCCTTCTTATAAGAGACGCTATTTCTCTCATCTCTGATTCCTTCATCCCTATCCGTGCGAGCTCCTGCACGCCAAACCTGATCCCTGATGGCTCTTCGGGTGCTTCATCGAAAGGCAACATGTTCTTATTTGTTATTATGTTCGCCCTTTCCAATTTCTTTGCCACCGCATCCCCCCCTCCATAGCCACGAACGTCAACCGCAATTTGATGCGACTCGGTAAAACCTTTATGCTCGCATAAAACCTCGAAACCTTCCTCGTATAAACTCTCCGCTAACACTTTTGCATTTGATAGTATCCGCGATGCGTACTCCACACCAAAATGCTTCATCTCCACTAATGTAACCGCCAATCCGGCAACGTGATGCAGATGATGGTTGCTCACCGTTCCCGGAAACACTGCTTTATCTATTTCGTCTTTCAACGCCTCTTTACACAATATTATCGCACCTTGAGGACCTGGAAAGGTTTTATGCGTGCTGCTCGTGACAACGTCAGCCTCTTCCCTCAGCGGGTCCTGGAATTTCTTACCTGCAATGAGACCCAGTACATGCGAGGCATCGTACACTATCTTCGCACCCACTTCATCCGCCGCCTCCCTCGCCTCCAGAATGGGATGAGGAAACAGGAAAAGACTGCCGCCGAGCAATATTAACTCTGGCTTCTTTTCTTTTATCGCCTTCACCATCTTTGCCGCGTCTATATTCATCTCGTTTGGATCAAACGGGAGTTGTTCCAACTTTAAATTCAGCATTGCTGGCACCGAATACCTTGAATGGCTTATATGACCTCCGTCAGGCACGGACAGCGCCATTATTTTGTCACCCGGCGAAGTAAGAGCAAAAAGTGCAGCTATATTCGCATTTACGCCCGAAGTCGGCTTTACATTCACGTGCTCCGCCTCGAAAAGCTCCTTCGCATACCTTATTGCCTTCTCCTCCACCTCATCTATGTATTCGCATCCCTGGTAAAATCTATTCCCGACGTCTCCTTCTGCATACCTGTGCGAGAGGTCCGAAGCAAGGAGCGTCCTTACCGTGTTGCTTGCAATGTTCTCGCTCGCTATCATCGGCAGTGCATTTTTATAAAGTTCGTGATGCTTCCTCACCGCATCTACGACACTTCCTATCTCCTCTTGCATGTTCATCCTATCCTATCCTATCCTATCCTATCCTATCCTATCCTATCTCCTCTTTTCCTAACAGTATAGAAAGAATAGCCATTCTCACCGGAACGCCATAAAAAGCCTGCTTGAAATACCTCGCATTTTTCGTCCCGTCCACCGCCACATCTATTTCATCTACTTTCGGCAGCGGATGCATGATTATCACGTCCTCATTCTCCTCTATAAGCCCGGTGGTTATTCGATACGTTCCTGCTACTTTCCTATATTCGGCAGGGTCCGGAAACCTTTCCTTTTGTATTCTCGTTATATATAAAACGTTCACTTCCTTTACAATCTCCTTTATATCCGTGGATTCAATAACTTCCGCTCCTGCTTCTTTCAAATCCAATTTTATCTCATCCGGCATCCTTAACGCCTCCGGCGATACGAAAAATAGCGTTGCCCTGTATAAGGATAGCGCATAAGCCAGAGAATGCACTGTCCTTCCATATTTCAGGTCTCCTATCAGAGCAATTTTGAGTCCGTCAAGCAGCCCCTCTCTTTTTATCGTGTATAAGTCGAGCAATGTCTGCGTAGGATGCTGACCCGCACCATCGCCTGCGTTTATTATCGGGACGGAAGAGAAAGAAGCAGCCATTCTCGATGCCCCTTCCTGTGGATGTCTG
>WJOV01000146.1 GCA_009618475.1 Methanosarcinales archaeon
TGGATGTATCAGTTAGATATATGGTTAGATGGTTATAATAATTGATGCAGCGCGAACGTGGGGTTATAGTGTATATACAATCAAAAATAGCCCAAAGTCCTCTATAAGCGGACAGAGCTGTTTGTTAATTTCGCACCACATCCGAGACACCTGCTGCAAACGGCAAGCAAAAGAAATGCAATTGCGAAAAGCACTATGCTGGAATAATCGTGAAAGAACCGCATTGCTGCTTTGCTTCCGTAGTAATTGGCGATGAGAAGCAGTGCAACTAGTCTTGAGACATTAGCAAAGAGTGCAATCGGGAGTGCAGCGAAAAAAAGAATCGCCTTTCTGTAAAAGGGGCATTTGATGAAATAAGCGAAGACGGCTGCTAATGCTAATAGTGCGATAAGCGTGTGCATGCCGCTGCATGGCGCTCCAATCACAAAAATATCCTTTTCAAGATGTATTTCCGCTCCAATAGTAGTAACAGGAATCCCCATCATTCCGATGACCAGCGAAGAATAACGGGCAGAAAAAGATTGTAGAAAACTGGCAATGCTCGGCAAAAAAGGCAGTGGAATGCCGAACACGAGAAAGCAAACAGGGAAAAGCAGTGACCGCATCGCCTCTCTTCCGTACAGGTAAAGAATCAAGCCGCTTAATACGATTAAGAAAGAGATGGCTAAACCAAACTGCGCCCTCCAGAAGAAGCTGATAACATAGACAAGCAAGCCTGATGCGAGCACGATAAGCCCGGCACTGAAAGGCTCTTTATGTAACTCACGTCTTTTTTTCCAAACAATAAGACCAGAGATTAACGGAACAAGGAAACCGTGAGAATACGCTGGATCTCCCAGCCAGGAATCAACCAGCCAAACAAAAGTGCGGATATAAAGAAGAAGCAAAAAAGTAACGACTAATACAACGCTTATCAAAATATATTTGTTGTTGCTCATGTCTAATACTTATTCCTCATAAACTAAAAAATCTCAACACTTCGCGTTCTAAAATGGACTGGAAATAAAAACAGAAACTGGAGTTGTACATGTTAAAATAAAAGAAAGCGAATCACCTACCACGGTTCTAATTATGGATTGCGGAGAGCCATTGCTTGGCATGGAAGCCCTGGTAACTTTCTATCGCATCTCACAAGTTTTCTTTGTATAAAAATAGAAAATGAAAACAAAAAATTTGATAGACATCGCCGCAGGCAAAGAAAAATCGGATTTAGTGCTAAAAACGCAAACCTCGTGAACGTATGCAGTGAAAGCTAAATATCACCACGATTCAACCAATAGTCCTGTAACCCGCTCAAAATGTTTGATGTTCCTTGTGATGAGTTTATCCCCATTAGCCAAAACAATACTTGAAATCAACGTAAAAAATCCGTATCAAAACAGACCATCAAAAATCCCTCTCTTTAAATTTTACTTTCTCTCTATTTTTATATATTTCTTCCACATCCGAAGCTAAAATCAATGTTTCCCGGTCTATTTCCATTGCCTTGACATAATTCAACAGATCACGTGATTTGCTTTCCGTGAAGTCCCGAAGTATCACATCAGTAAACGATTCTTTGCCTTTCCTCAGAGTGTTCAAAACATTATACGCATCTTCCGAGAGCGTTATTGTTTTGTGCGACATTTTTCATTACTTATTGTAACAAGTCTTTAGTATTTATAAATTTTTCGGATTTATCATTTTTCTATTGCATCTCACAAGTTTTCTTTGTATAAAAATAGAAAATGAAGCCAAAGAATTTAATTGACATCGCCGCAGGCAAAGAAAAATCGGATTTAGTGCTAAAAAACGCAAACCTCGTGAACGTATGCAGTGGCGAGATATACGAAACCGACATTGCGATTGCTCGTGGTTTAATCGTGGGATTAGGAAGATACGAGGGTAGGGAAGAGATAGACGCTCAGGATAAATACGCAGTTCCTGGGTTGATAGACGGGCATACGCACATAGAAATGAGTATGCTTTCGGTAAGCGAGTTTGCAAATGCGGTAGTGCCTCGTGGGACGACTGCGGTGGTTGCGGACCCGCATGAAATAGCAAATGTCTTAGGAATCGAGGGAATAAGAGCGATTTTAGAGGAGGCAAAGGCAACGCCGCTAAAAGTATTTTGCATGGCTCCTTCCTGCGTGCCTTCTACCGACCCTTCTCTCGGACTTGAGACCCCGGGTGCGAGGATAGAGCATGAAGAAATAAAGGAGCTGCTGCTGATGGAAGGGGTCATAGGTCTGGCAGAGGTGATGAATTACGGTGGTGTCATAACAAAAGAGGAGGAGGTATGGAAGAAAATAGAGCTTGCAAAGCAGTTAAAAACGCCAATAGATGGCCATGCTCCGCTACTCAGCGGTAAAGAGCTAAACGCTTATGTCTTAAGTGGTGTCGGCTCGGACCACGAGAGTGTCTCGCATGATGAAGCGTGGGAAAAACTCCGGCTGGGTATGCGGGTGATGGTAAGAGAAGGTTCAGTGGCAAAGAACTTGAAAAATATCGCTCCTTTGTTGAAATCCGTAGATACGAGGAATTGCATGCTCGTCACCGACGGCGACCGAACACCGCTCGATTTAAAGGAAGAAGGCTATTTAGACCACGTTTTGAGAAGAGCCATTGAAGAAGGCATAGACGCTGTAAAAGCAGTGCAGATGTGCACGATAAATCCAGCGCAATGGTTCAAATTAGACGATTTTTTTGGATGCATTTCACCCGGTAAAATCGCTGACATCGTGCTGTTAAACAATTTGGAGCGATTTGAAGTAGCGAAAGTGATAGTGAATGGGAAGATTTTGACTGAGTTTGCTTCTCGCACCAAATACGACTATAAGCATTTTTATCCAGGATACGGCGAAAGTGTAAGGATAAAGCAAGTAAAGCCAGAGGATTTTGAGATAAAGCTGGAAAGAGCGATAAAGGTGAGAATAATTGGTTTGATAGAAGGCGAACTCCTGACTGAGGAGATTATAGAGGCGATAAGTGGTATAGACATAGCTCGTGATATATTAAAAATTGGCGTGGTCGAAAGGCATCATAGCTCTGGCAATACGGGCTTGGGGTTCGTAAAAGGGTTTGGATTGAAAAACGGTGCCGTCGCTTCCTCTATCGCTCACGATTCTCATAATATCGTGGTTATAGGAACAAACGAAAAAGACATGGCTTTCGCTTGTAACCGCTTAAAAGAAATAGGCGGTGGAATTGCTCTGTGCAGCGGATGCGAGTTAAAGAGCGAGTTGGAATTGCCTATTGCGGGGTTAATGACCGATAAAGGACTGGATTATGCGGTAAAAAAACAAAAAGAGATGAACGATAAAATTTCAGAGATGGGTTGTAAACTGCAAGCTCCTTTTATTACACTCTCTTTCCTCGCTTTGCCGGTGATACCCGCGCTGAAGATAACGGATAAGGGGTTGGTGGACGTGGAGAAAGGGAGAATAGTTGCGCTGCTTAAATGAAAAGTTATAATACAAACTTTTTATTGCTAACTAACCTCTTCTTTAGAAAAGAGGATAAAAAGGAGGATGACAAGAGTATGAGCGAGGAAATGATACTGCATCCGAGACCGAGTGCGATAGTAGCTGCTCTTTATACGCTCCGCGATTTGGATGCAGGCGTTGCAGTTCTGCATGGTCCCGCAGGATGCAGTTTCAAACACAGCCGACTGCTTGAAGAAGATGGTATGCACGTTTTAACCTCGGCGATGAACGAAACCGATTTTGTGTTTGGCGGGCATGAATCGCTCGTGGAGGTGCTGATAAAAGCGGAAGAGATGTTTCATCCGGCGTTGATGGGCGTGATAGGCACCTGTTCGAGTATGATAATAGGCGAAGACTTGCATCAGGCGGTAGCGGATAGTGGGGTAGGATGTAAGGTGATAGCAGTGAACGTGCATGCAGGATACAGGGACAACACGGTGGGCGTTATCCTGACTTTGGAATCGGCTTATAAATCAGGTATAATTAGCGGTGATGAGTTTGAGCGGCAGAAGAGAATGCTTGAAGTGGCAACGAAGTTAGAAAAAGAAGTTGGAGCAGCCTGCAAAAGTTATATCCCGCCATCTAAAGGAGATTCGAAAATAGACGTTGCAAACAGGCTGCTTGAGCTTATTGGAAAGGGTAAAAAGGGAATATGCGTTTTAAATGCGAAAAAAGAGACGGTTTTTATGTTTGCCGATATTTTAAGGGCTGTGAATAAAGTCGCCGCACCTTCGCAAATCGTCAATATTGCCAATCTCGATAAAGAAGTGGGCTTGAAAAAGATTCGGGGATACTCGGATAAAATTCTGGATGAATTAGCGGCTGAAGGTATCGAAATAGACCACATAATCGGCGGGTTGGATGAGTATCCGGTTGCAGGCGAGAAAGCGGCTGCTTTTATCAGGGACCTTTATAACTCCGGGGATGTAAATGTGGATTACGATTTTGCAGTTTTATTAGGTATTCCGCATGCAGTGCCTCTGGAAAAGTATGGTATAAAAATGGAGATATTTTCGGTTACTAACGGTCCGAGAACAATCGAGCCGTTAAAATGGCTTGGGCATGACCACGCAGTGCTTGAAATTGACCTTCATCCGAAAACGATGGGTGCTACCGGGATTGTTCCTTCGGAGTTCGGTGATACATTGCTGAAGTTAAAACGTATAAAAAATGAAAAGTGCAAAAGTTAAATTTGACAGATGGCGATAATAAAAGGTTTAAAGTCAAAATTGCTCTTCTTCACTTATATTTTACATTTTACATTTTTCATCTCAGATAGTTTTAAGGCGGTTGCACTTGAAATGACCGATTTACCTGATCCGCCTTTGCCCGTGTAAAATATAACTCTCATCTTTCGCTACCAAATTATATCGAAACACTATAATTATTATAGTGCATTACTAAATCTTCTTTAGTCGAGTAGAGCTCATAGTCCATCTCCTAAAAATAGCCATGCGAAAAAAGCCATTGTGAATGGTTTTATCGCCCAGTTCATGAATAATGTAGTGGCTATCGGTTTTGGCGTCCTGATCGCCTTCTTCACTTCTCCAAAGCTAATTTGAACCATTATCGGGTATATCATGGCAAACAGGCAGATAGCAATGGGGATAGAGATATGAGCCACTTCCAATATTGCCAGAAGTTCCGAAAGCTGAGGAAAAACTCTGCCAAGGATGGTCCCTGCAAGTATGCAGATTATAACCCATAAAGTGAGATATTTCTCCCAGATTCCAGGTTTTCGTTCCTTGTTTCCCATTTCCCAGTTTTTTTCTTGGTAAACCTTCGCATCGTTATAAAGTCTTAAGCAATTACCTTCTGAAGGTTCTGCACAACATCTATCATATTTTCATATCCCCCCCATCTTTATTTGCAACCCTCATCACTCATTCCTTACACAAAAGTGAAATGCAGCGTAATAAATCCTATAAGTCATGGTTCAATGTAGTCTAACACCAGTCCGTTTGGTGGGGCTCGAAATGTAACTCTAATGGTCCCCCAAGCATTTTTTTCTTTTATAATCCTTAATTGCCTCGTGAAGTGCATCGGCTGCCAGGTTGGAACAATGCATCGAGATTATCGCCGTGTGAGAATGCTACTTCTAAATTATCTGCAATCTTCCTTATCGCTTCCAATGCAAAAGAATCGGTCAGCGGGTTTGAGCCCGTGGATAAAAACGCTTCGATTGCATGACTCATTGCGTCCATGCCCGTTGAAGCAGTTACCCTTGGCGGCATCGTAGCGGTGAACGAAGGTGAAATCAAAACAACGTCTGCGAGATTATAAGGGCTTGCTATCGCCTTTTTCTTGCCTCCCACAATGATGAGTGTAAATGGAGTAGCTTCTGCACCTGTCCCGGCAGTTGTCGGAACTAAAATTTTCGACACGCTTGGGTTAGCAATCTTGTTCGCACCCATAAATTCGCTTACGGCCTGCCCCGGGTTCGAAGCTACCGCAGATGCAACCTTTGCCATATCCATCACACTTCCGCCTCCAACACCTACTATCAGGTCGTACTTCGCTGCTCTTGCAGCCCCGGCGACCGTTTCCGCAGCCGCTAAAGTCGGCTCTGACTCCACAATATCAAAAACGTCCACTTCCACCGCTTCCTTCAACGTTTTTTCCACTTTTTCAAGCAAACCCGCTTTTTCTATCGTCGCGTCAGTAACGATAAGCGCTTTTTTCGCTCCCAACCCTTTCGCCTCTGCACCTATTTTCTCCTCTACTCCGTCACCAAAAACAACTCGTTTTGGCAACTGAACTGCATACGTTCCCATTTTTACCACTCCTGTTTTTTATATATTTATTTAGGGTGTGTCACTTTAAAAAGTTTTTGATATTTTTCCCATAAGCAATCTGCGAGCTTCTTTTGGCTCCGCTCTACCTCTTGTTTTTTTCATCACCAGCCCGACGAGGAAATTCAACGCTTCTTTTTTACCTTCTTTATAATCCTCCACTGCACCTTCATTCTCCTTTATTACCTCCAACACCGCCTTTTCCATCTCTTCTGCACCTATACTTGCCAATCCCTTCTTCCTCACGATCTCATCGGGTTTACCTCCGTGGTCGAGCATCTCCCTTATTATTTCCGTCGCACCTCGCTCTGTAACCACGCCTTTCTTCAAATAGTTCAAAATAGAGACGAAATCATCAGTAGAAATCCTTTCTGCTGCCTCACGCATCGAAATAGCGCGATAATTTAGCTCACCCTTCAAAACATCCGCCACCCACGTAGCACTCAACCCCGCATCTATTTTTGATGCCACCTCTTCGTAAAAATTCGCTATCTTTATGTCAAAAGTCAGCGAATTCGCATGCTCCCTCGTTATGGAATACCGCGAGATGAACCGCATTTTCTTTTCGTCCGGAAGCTCCGGTATCTCCTTCCTTATCTCTTCCATCCGGTCAGAAATACGTATAGGCACGAGGTCTGGCTCTGGAAAGTACCTGTAATCATGCTCAAACTCTTTCGTCCGCATAGAAAGCGTGATGCCACGCACTTCGTCGTAATGCCTCGTCTCCTGCTTTATTTCGATACCGCGGCGCAATAAGTTCTTTTGCCGCGTTATCTCAAAAGATAAAGCGCGCTCCACACCTTTATAAGAAGAAATGTTCTTCACCTCTGCCCTTTCTCCTCCTCCCACTGATATATTCGCATCAACCCGCATCGCACCCTCCAGGTCGCCATCAAACACGCTCAGATACCCCAATATGCTCCTTAGCTTACCTAAAAATATACGCGCCTCCTTTGGCGTCCTCAAGTCTGGCTCGGTCACTATCTCCAATAACGGCATCCCCGACCTGTTATAATCCACCAGAGCATATTTCGCAGTATCTATCGTTCCCTTGTACACCAACCTGCCGGGGTCTTCCTCCATGTGCACCCTTCTTATCCTTATCTCTCTCTCTTTCCCACCGTTACCACCACTCACACTCTCTATTCTCACAAGCCCCTCCAAAGCAATGGGGAAATCATATTGCGTAATCTGGAAACCCCTCGGGAGGTCGGGATAATAATAATTCTTCCGGTAGAAAATTATCTCCGGTTGAATGGTGCAGCCCAACGCAAGCGCCACTTTTATGCCATATCTTATCGCACGCTCGTTCACCACAGGCAAAGCACCCGGTAAGCCCAAGCACGTTGCACACACGTGCGTGTTTGGCTCGGAGTTCTGATAGTCAGTAGAGCAAGGGCAGAACAATTTCGACTTCGTAAGAAGCTGTGCATGGCATTCTAACCCTATTTTCACGTCGTTTTTACTTTCGCTTTTCATCTATCTGCATCCAATCATTATTTATTTTTATTCCATAAGTTTTTTTATACTTTGAGGGGATAATGGGATAATAGGACTGATAAAATAAAATGACAACGGTATACGATGTGCCGCCGGATAAACTGGCGAAGAAGGTGGCGGAGAAATTGAAAAGGAACAAAGCTATCCATCAGCCAAAGTGGGCTATGGAGGTAAAAAAGGGAGCGAAC
>WJOV01000110.1 GCA_009618475.1 Methanosarcinales archaeon
GGTTTTAAATTCGGCGGTTATGCCGAGTACAAATGTCTGCCTGAAGACGGGGTGCTGGCAATAAAACCGACCAATATGACCTTTGAGGAAGCCGCCGCTGTTCCCTGTTCGGGAATTACAGCATTGTGTATTCTTAGAATGGCAAATATCCAGAGCGGACAAAAAGTTTTGATCTATGGCGCCTCTGGAAGTGTAGGTACATTTGCAGTACAGCTTGCCAAATCATTCGGGGCAGAAGTTACTGGAGTATGTAGTACCACGAATTTAGAAATGGTGAGATCTCTGGGAGCCGATAAGGTAATTGATTACACAAAAGAGGATTTTACCCAAAACAGTCAGAGCTATGA
The DNA here is from genome assembly GCA_009618475.1 of Methanosarcinales archaeon. Taxonomy (GTDB): domain Archaea; phylum Halobacteriota; class Syntropharchaeia; order Alkanophagales; family Methanospirareceae; genus WJOV01. The sequence goes on from WJOV01000110.1 coordinate 348, forward strand.
CGTTATTTTTGATGCAGTAGGCAAGATTTCGTCTTCACGAGGTAAAAGATCGCTAAAGAAGACAGGAATCTATCTTAACATTATAACTTCTTCAGATTCATGCGACAAAAAAAACTTTCACTGAAGATTTAATTTTCCTCAAAGAGCTTATTGAGGCGGGAAAGATAAAATCGGTCATAGATAGACGCTATCCGTTGGAACAGACTGCCGAGGCTCACCGGTATGTCGAAAAAGGGCACAAAAAGGGAAATGTAGTAATAACTTTGGAACATAATAACAAAACCATTAGGAGGAATTGAAATGATAAACCGTATCGTCGATATATCACAACGCAAAGCTGCAAGAATTGCAGGGTTGCTGTATCTAATTGTCATAGTATCCGGTGTCTTCGCTCAGCTTGTTCGCCAGAGTCTTATTGTGCCCGGAGATGCCGCAGCAACAGCTCATAACATTTTGGCTTCTGAATCACTATTCCGTCTCGGCTTTGTGAGCGATCTAATCCAGAGTACGTGTTGGCTTTTGTTGCCCTTTGCTTTATACGTGTTACTAAAACCAGTTAACAAAAACTTTGCTTCAATTATGGTGTTATTCGTTTTGGCCGGTGTCGCTATGCAGTGCATCAATATGCTTAACCAATTTGCTGCCTTGCTACTTTTGAGGGGTGCTGATTACTTGAAAGTATTCCAAGCAGATCAGTTGCATGCTCTGACAATGTTCTTTCTCAATATGCACAAATATGGATATTCTAGCGCCGGGATATTTCATGGCCTTTGGTTACTTCCCCTTGGTTATTTAGTTTTCAAATCGAATTATTTTCCCAGAATTTTTGGCGTCTTGTTGATAATTGCATGTTTTGGCTTTCTGGTAGATTTTTTTACGTTTTTTCTTTTCCCAAGCTACGCAGCGATAATTTCCCCGATTGTTTTTGCGCCTGCGGCTATTGCGAAATTTTCATTTTGCGGTTGGCTTTTGATTAAAGGTGTAAAAATACCTGATATGAAATCAAGGAGATAAAAAATGAATACAAACAAAAAGACCGCAAGAATCGCAGGAGTCCTGTATCTACTTGTCGCAATATGCGCGTTCTTCGCAGTATTTGTTCGTTCCAAACTTATTGTGTCAGGAGATGCCGCAATAACAGCAAGTAATATTATGGCTTCTGAGTTGCTATTCCGTTTCGGCTTTGTAAGCGATCTAATCATGACAACGTGTTGGATTTTGTTGGCATTTGCTTTATATGTGTTATTTAAACCGGTAAACAAAAATCATGCTTTGCTTATGGTTTCATTCGTTTTGGTCGGTAGCGCTATAACGTGCATCAATATGCTTAACCAATTTGCTGCTCTGCTAGTTTTGAACGGTGCTAACTACTTGACAGTACTTGGAACAGATCAGTTACAAGCTCAGGCGATGTTGTTTCTAAAGTTACACGAACATGGAATTATTATCGCTGAAATATTTTTTGGTCTTTGGTTATTTCCTCTTGGTTATTTAGTTTTCAAGTCAGGATACTTTCCCAAAGTTTTGGGCAGAATTCTGAGCATCTTGTTGATAATTGCAGGTTTGGGCTATATGATAGATTTTCTTATATTCTTTCTTTTTCCCAACTTTGATGTGGCAATTACTCAGTTTACGTTTTGGGGTGAAGTGTTATTACTTTTGTGGCTTTTGATTAAAGGTGTAAAAATACCTGATATGAAATCCTGAAATTAGGGAAGAAAAAATGAAAGGAAATTAAAATGAAAGCGATTGTATATGAAAAATACGGGCCACCGGATGTTCTTCAGCTCAAAGAGGTAGAAAAACCTATCCCTAAGGACAATGAAGTACTGGTGAAAGTTCATGCGGCATCCGTAAATTATTGTGACTCGACGTTCGTGAGAGGTAAACCGTTAGTGGCCCGCCTATGGTCCGGGCCTCTAAAACCAAAAAACACGATACTCGGAGCTGACGTAGCGGGGCGGGTTGAAGCGGTTGGCAGAAACGTAAAGCAGTTTCAGCCGGGTGATGAGGTATTCGGGGAAATAGGCGGGTGTGGTTTGGGCGGTTTTGCCGAGTATGTATCTGTTCCTGAAAATGCATTGGGGTTGAAACCGGCCAATATATCGTTCGAGGAAGCAGCGGCCGTACCTCAAGCGGCAGTCGTCGCCCTGCAGGGTCTTCGCGATAAAGGACAGATTCAGCCAGGGCAGAAGGTTTTGATTTATGGTGCGTCTGGTGGTATCGGTACCTTTGCAGTGCAGATTGCCAAATCGTTCGGGGCTGAAGTAACTGGCGTGTGCAGCACGAGGAATTTGGACATGGTGCGCTCGATTGGTGCAGATCATGTCATTGATTACACTCAAGAAGATTTCACCCAAAATGAGCAGCGTTATGACCTGATTCTTGCTGCTGCGGGATATCGTTCGATTTTCGATTACAAGCGTGCATTAAGTCCCAAGGGAATTTATGTCAGTACCGGAGGTTCCATGGCTCAAACTTTCCAAGCTATGCTCCTGGGACCATTTATTTCAATGACCGGGAGCAAGAAAATGGGTGCCCTGCCTGCGAGATCAAACCAAAAAGATTTGGCTTTTATGAAAGAGCTTCTTGAAGCCGGCAAGGTCGTACCTGTTATCGATAGACGTTACCCGTTGAGTGAGGTTGCTGAAGCTCTCCGGTATTATGGAGAAGGACACGCCCAAGGAAAAGTAGTAATAACTTTGGAACATAATAACAAAACCTAACAAAGCGTTGCAGATGATGGCGGTGGATATGTTGAATATATCTGCCTTCGGGAAAATGCGGTTGTTTGGTACAGATGTTATAGGAGTATGCAGTACAGGTAATATTGAAATGGTTAAATCTTTAGGAGCCGATCATGTTATTGATTATACAAAAGAAGATTTTACCGGTAATAGTGAAACATACGATATTATTTTTGATATGGTAGGGAATAGCTCATTTCAAAAGTGCAAAAAATCACTAACCAAAAAAGGGATTTATCTTATAACCATACCTACATTTCCTATCCTTCTTCAAATGCTTTTGACCTCCCTAACCAGAGAGAGGTAAGAAAGCTAAGTTTACAATACCCTCCGCGCCCAATGTTAGTGAGCTGAAAATAATAAAACGTATTATTGAAGAAGGAAAGTTAAAAACAGTAATAGGAAAAAGATATCCTTTGACAGAAATTGTTGAAGCACATAATTATGCGGAAAAAGGACATGCAAGGGCAAATGTAGTTATAATTCTTTAATAATTAGGAGATAAAAACTTTGAAAACCGCCTCCCAAGCACATCATACAACAGCGGATATCCAAAATATTTTATTCACTACGTTCCGAAAATACTTCGGATATCCGCAAATCGTTATCTGCAATGTGGAATAAATAGGGGGAAAGAACATGCGAAACGTTATACGCCATTGCCCTTTATATAGTAGAATGACTTACAATATAATGGGAGGGAAAAATGGAGCAAAAGCAATTAATTGAACGCATTGCGTTAAACCCTAAAATTATGGTAGGAAAACCTCTCATTAGAGGCACGCGGTTAACAGTGCAGTACATTTTGAATCTATTAGCACATGGAGCAACCGTTGATGAAATTCTCCAGGAATACAAGGGAATAACAAAGGAAGATATTTTAGCCTGTTTGTTGTACGCTTCTGAAACACTCGAAGACACAACGTTTATGCCTTTAGTAGAGGCGGTTTAGACATGCGTTTTCTTGTTGATGAATGCACGGGTCCTGCAGTTGCTAAATGGTTGCAAAGATTACATCACGATGTATTTTCCGTTTATGATGAGACTCGAGGATTGGATGATGAGAGCATTATCGAGAAAGCAAATCTTGAGAACTATATCCTGGTTACCAATGATAAAGATTTTGGCGAACTTGTATTCCGCATGAGAAAACCACACAAAGGTGTAATCCTTTTGCGATTAGAAGATGAACGGTCTGAGAATAAAATTGCTGTATTACAGCGAGTATTAGAGTCCTACTCTGACAAGCTTGTCAATAATTTTATAATTGTGACTGAGAAAACTGTCCGTATTGTTGAAGAAAGTAGGGGTAAACTATGAGGCAACGGCGTATAACAGAGCGTATCAGGCTTCGGTGCTATGCACCTTCGCCCAAATCCAGCCTCGCTGGACTTCTGATACGCTCGTGACGTTATATGCAATTACACCCCGAAGCCTTCAGAACGAGAAAACGATTAAAAATCAATCAAAGAAAGCTGCCTCTTTTGTCCTCTTCCTGTCGCTTCTTCTAACTCCATTTCTCCACCTTTTTCCTTCGCTTCTTCACTTCCTTTCGCATTCAACGCTATAACCCCGTATTTACCACCTCCACCCGGTATTACTAATACCTTCCCTTCTCTAAACGCTTCTATCGCCTCTACCACACTGGCGTCCAGGTTAAAACCAGATGATGCACGAAAATCATCCATCGAAGCATCCACCAACACGTTAACTTCAGTGCCAAATTCAGCTAATAGCGATTCCCATATCCCCGTTACCGTCTTTGAACTCGCGGACTTATGCAATGCCAATCCTATTATCATAGCCAGCGGTATCAAGTGCAAATAAGGAGGACGGTGCTCCGGATGTGTGCCATCGCAATTCGCAAGTTCGTTCACGCGGTCCCGCACCCCTTTCTTTATCAAACCCTTGCAGTCACATCTCCATTTTCTTATAACTGCCTCGCTGAGCGAATAATGCTTGTAGCACCTGATACACGCACTTTCATTATACTTACCCTCCTTTGGAGGCACGCCAACGTTAAGCACCGGCTTCCTACCTCTTTTTCGCTCTATCGCCGCTTTCAAATCTTCAAAACTCACAGCCTCCACGTGAAACCTGTTAAACTCTCGCGCCAGCCGAATAGGGTATGGTGAATGCGCATCCGAGTTAGTCAAAAACGTAAGCCCTCTCAACTCTTCTATTCTATCCGCGTAAGATGAATCCGCACTCAATCCCAACTCCACAAAGGAAATATACCCTACCATATCGCCATAGCACTTCTTCAGCGAATCGTGGTATGCGTATAAAGCAGTCCAGGGCGTGAACGCATGACAGGGACCTATAAGAGCTTCTGCATCCTTCGCACGTTCTGCTATTTCCTCACCGCTCAGTCTCAGCGAAGGTCTGCCGTCTGAATCAATATCCGGCGAATACTTGCTAAACTTCTCGTATAATTCCTCTGCCTTCGCAATGGACGGCAATATGAGTAAATGGTGCACTCTTCTCGCATCTTCCACCTCTACGGTAAGCACAAAATTAGTAGTTTTGCCTTCTTCTTTACCCTCAAAGTAGAAAACGCCGTCCCTTTCTTCCAGCTCTTTTATTCCGCTTAACCATTTCGGATGTAAGCAGTCACCGGTGCCGAGCAACTGTATCCCTTTCCTCGTGGCTTCTTTTGCCAACGTGGGTAAATCCATACGAGGAGAAGTAGCCATGGAATAATGCGAATGGATATGCAAATCGGCATTAATTATCATTTCCTCGAAATAGCGGGGGATGGATTCGAACCATCGATCTCCGGGTTATGAGCCCGACGGGATCTCCTAACTACCCTACCCCGCTGGCAGAGTTATAAACTTACATTATAGATACAAAGGGATTCATATAAAGATAAGTTTTACAGTAACGTTCAAAAATTTTTCTTTTCAAACGATAAATTGCATATATGAACAGGGACATACGACGTTTCAATCCAATCACTTCAAAAAATCCTTACCCATATCATAAGGGCATAAATCCTTTTCTGTCAATAGGTATCTCTCTACTTCTTCTTTGGTTAATATCCCTTTCTCCACATAGAAGTCAAGAAGATATTTTTGTATCCTTTGAATTTCTTTTAAAGGCATTAGCATTCGGTAACATTCGAAATATTCCATATCTAACAATTCCTCAATGAAAAACTCATGTTCTTATTTATCCGCACCCTTGAATGTATCTCTATTCTTGTTTTTAACAGAAAATATGGAAACTGAGTGATTACTGAATAATGGTTATTCATATCCATTCATTTCTTTGAGGAGTTTAAACAATTCCTCTTCTTTTTCTTTTGTATTGTTTTGGTCACTAATAGCAATGCCCACTATCAATTCGCATAACTCTATGCTTGGTCCCACATTCTCTGCATAATCCACTACATCCCTGTCTGACTCATTTTGATCATTGATTGACTCTAACAAAGATTTCACATCAGATAACGCACATTCCGTACTAAATGCTCGTAGCAAATTTATATACACCGTGTCTAACCATTTATTTTCTGGATTTTTTTCCAATGCTTTCTCCACCATAATCTTTGCATCCTGTATTTCATCTTCCCATTCTTCTACGAAATCTTCTTCGTACTCCAATAGATCTTCAAGCATTTCCTTCAATTTTTCCCTTTTCATTTATATCGCCTCTATTTTAAATTCAATTCCTTGAAGCTATCTAACAATTCCTTTTCTTCCGACTCTCTTTTGGTTCTATCTTCATATATCGCAGCCGCTATGCAATCGCACATATCTATACTACCGCTTACCTTCCTTTTATAACGCTTGAGATCTTCGTCTGATATACTCGGAACTTTTACCATCTCTAAAAACCCTTTAACATCTGATACCGCCTTTTCCATCTCAAAAGCAGATTCTACTTTACTCCTTAACTCTTCCAACCATTTATTATTAGGATGTTCTTCCACAGCTTTCTTAACCATTATCTGGGCTTCACTTAATCCGTTTTCCCACTCGTCTACGATACGCCCTTCATACTCTAATATACGTTCAAGCCGGTTCTTTAATTCTTTTCTATCCATTTGTACCACTTCTTTTCATAATATCACTTCACCTCATCCTTCCCATACCGCAACCTATCCAGCAACTCCTGCTTCTTACCCTCGTTCCATCCGCTAACCGCCTGCAAATAGCCTGTTATCCTCGATATGTAATCCAGATTCTCAGACCCGCACTTCTCACACTCCTCCTTCAAACCCATCGTCACATGCGAGCAATCCATGCATACCGTCATATCCTTGGTGAATGCATAATATCCCGTTTGAGTGTTCCTCGCTATTTTAAGCGCAAGACTTTTTATCCCCCTCGGGTCCGGATACCCTTCGCCGAGGAATATATGCATGATGTCACCGCCGTCAACAATCGGGAAGAAGATATGCTCGATTTTTATCCGCTCGGCAAGCGAAATATCAGCATTCGGCGGCACGTGCGTGCCATTCGTGTAGTAAACAGGCAGGTCTCTCGTCTCGTTTATCTGCGAAAGCGCTCTCTCAACGTCTCCTTTCACTACTTTCCGCGCCTTCTCCCTAAATTCCTTCTCCAAGAGGTCTGCCACTGCGAATCTCTGTGCCGTGGTCTCCGCAGGCGTCCTCGAAAAACTTATCTCCATATTTTCTTTCTGCGAAAGCTCCTTCGCATACAACCCCATCTCCGTCATTGCTCGTATTGCAAGCCTTAACGCACCCTCGTCCTCATGCATTTGCTTACCGTAATGATACTGGACCATCTCATTTATTCCCACCACGCCGATGATATACACCAGCTCATCGAGATACA
>WJOV01000008.1 GCA_009618475.1 Methanosarcinales archaeon
AGGACCTGCAAGTACTGAACAAATAGATAAGGTTACGAAGCATCTGGAGTTACTATAATTAAACCTTCTCTTTCTTAGAAAGGAAAAATGTTTTTTGAGGAACTGGAAGATTACGGTGTGAAGCTGCACCGACTAATCTCTTCTGAGGAAGGACCGATAAAGCTGTTTGTCGGTGGTCTGCACGGAGAAGAAGGTTTATATACAGCACCTATTCTTGAGCGTTTGGCAAAGGAAGAAACATACACCGGAGAAGCGATAATCGTCCCCAGTCTTGTCGAAAACGGCAAATATATAGGTGTTTTATCAGAAGAATACTACCGGAGTAAAGAAGGTATGACCTTGATTCAACTCATCCAACACTACCAACCTTCTTTTTATTTCGAGCTGCACGCTTATGAAAAACAGTCGTATTCTCGATTAACTGATCCTGAGCGCGTGAATAAAATAGCAGTTCCTCCTTTCGTTGATCTGCGAGAAGGGATTCTCATAGGCTCTATCGCACCTATACTGAGACGTAAATTCAGCGAGAACGATTTTTGTGTGACCATAGAGATTCCAAAGTGGCAAAGCGAGAGGGTTAGCGAAGAAGTTTTACGGATTTTGAGGCTTGCGTTAAGTAAAGCAAAGAGAGAGGAAGTGATGCAGGAGCTCAGAATGAGGTATCCGGCACGAATAAAAAAGGCTGAGGAGTTGTTTCGTCAATACTATCGTAACAAGTTGAAACCGTTTTGAGTTTTCGGGCTTTATAACCTTCATCCACTACATATCCAGGTAAATAATACCTGAGCTTTGCATTTAGTTCATCTTGTGTCATTTTCTCCTCCACTTAATTGCATCGTAATTGCATCGTAATTGCATCATAAGGTGAAGTGACTGCCTCTCCCCCTGCCTTCTTGTTTTAAAATTTTTTTCTTTACCATATCCATCAATTCCCTTGTTGCTGTTCATTGTATTCTATCATTGGCTCTGGAGCTTTTGCGTTTTTGCATATATTTCTCATTCTCAGTATTCCTGAGCCCAACTTTTCACCAAAACCAATTCTTGCGAATAAATCAGAAATGATATGATTTCTTCTGAAAGTTGTTTTCCCTAATTCAAACCCTTTTGGCTCTATCCAGACGTTTTCTATTAAAATTCTGTCAGGAAAGAAACGCAGTATATTGTTGTGCCCTTTCTCGAAATAATCTCGATGCATGACGGAATTGATTACCGCTTCTCTAATCGCTTCGAGGAGATATTCATAAATCTCTTCTCTCTTTGGTTTACCTGTAAATTTATATGCTACTTTTGTGTATAATTTCACAAAGTCCATTACTTTATCAACAATTTCAAATAAAGAGCCTCTTATTTCCTTTCTGTCTATAATGTCCACACCCTCTCTGTCTTTAAATAGAACGACTGTAAAGACGGAACAGGGGACAAATTTCTGCGGGTCGTCAGCGAAGAACAAAACGCCTGCATTAATGAGATAAATCCTGTTCTCTTGCTTTTCCGCCACACCAAGACTGGGTAAGATTTTCTCAGGGCTTAACGTTTTAGAAAGCCCTGCGAGTTCTAAAAATGTGTCCAACTTTTCTTTGTCAAAATCCAGTGGATAAATGAACTTTTCGTTAATTAACTCGTCAAAAATTATTCGCTATATCCTGAATTTGTGATTTCAACTTGTTCGTGATGTTTATTCCCTTGATTTGTTTATCGTCAGTTATGCCTATGAATATCCGTCCACCGGAAGAATTGGCGAAGGCGACCATATCTTTATCAATACCACTGATTCCTTCCTTGATTTCTATTTTATAGCCTTCTCCTTCTTGCAAGAGCATGGCAAATTCTTCAGGATTCATTTTCATAAAATACTTACCATGATAATTGATTTACTATTCTAAAACACATTAATAAAATATTAATCTTTCGACACGAAGAATGAACCAAAAGGCTAACATCATCGCAGTAGCGGGAAAAGGAGGCACGGGAAAAACTGTAATCGCCTCGCTAATACTAAAATTCCTGGCAGAAAATGGGACGGGAAGAGTGCTTGCGATAGACGCCGACCCTGCAACGAGCCTTCCAAGCACGTTGGGCGTGAAAGTAAAGAAGACAATAGGGGACATAAGGGAAGAGATAGCATCGCCATCGCAGGTCTTTTTCTCTGAACACATGCCCACTGATATGCTGATTGAATATAAGATAGAGGAGATAATGGTAAACACACCTCGGTTCTCGGTATTAGCCATGGGACGTTCTGAAGGTCCGGGCTGCTACTGCCTGATAAACGATATGTTAAGGCATTTCATTGATAAGTTGTCTGCTCGGTTCTCCACAATCCTGATAGATTGCGAAGCGGGGTTGGAGCATCTAAGCCGGAGAACGACAAGGGACGTGGATACAATGCTCGTGGTTAGCGACCCCACGAAAAGGGGCATAGATACTGCATTAGCCATGAAGAACCTTGCAGAGAAGTTGCAGATTAACTTCCGGCACGTATATCTGGTGTTGAACAAGGTTACCGAGGATGAAGCGGTGAAGAACGCCCTGCCTGCGATGGTAAAAGATAGCGGGCTTACGCTCATAGGAACAGTTCCGGAAGACGCGAACATACGCGCGTATGATTTAGTAGGGATGCCGATAATAGAACTGCCTGAGGATTCTAAAGCGGTCGTTGCGGTGAAGGAGATATTTGAGAAGGTTTGTTGAGGTTAAAACGAATACAAGCTTCAGCTTCTAGAAAGTGGGGAAGAATAAACCGTTAAATCCAAGGTGATAATTTTGCCAATTTTCATACATAAACTGGAAATGGCTTCTTGGAATTTTTTGAGGATTTTCTGCCTCTGGAGGGTAGCATTCAATATAAATACCCTTAGCTATCGCACCGAAATCACCCCGACCACGGTATCCATTATCCATAGTCCAATTTCTTATAGTCTGTTCTTCTTGAAGTTCATCTTTTACGTGTCTCCAGAAATCATCAAAAGGCATTTTCATTTACCTCCTCTATGTTTATAGATGTTCCCAGCCCCATCCACACCACACTCGGAATAAAGAGGCTGTCCCATAATTAGATATTTTGCGAAATAGGTTGCTTATTTTTGGTTATAAAGCCCTGTCTGTGCTTCTTTTTGTTGTGGTTTGGAATTGTGAGGCAGCCTCTGTAAGGTGAAAAACTCGTTAAAAGAGATGTTGTGCCAATCACCAACGTAGCCGTTCCAGGTTGCCGTTACATTCCAATTAGAAGTATTCCATATTTTTATGTATTCGGTATGCCCGCCTGTGCCGGGGCATGAGTAAGTGTACATCTTACTCACGTTGATGGTATGGTAAGGCATGATTGTGCCGTTGTGCGTGCCGGAGATGCTTGGGTATGTGTCTATGCCAGTGTCAAAGACTGCTGGAAGTATTTCTACTGTTGCTTCATCCGTATGCCCATTGCAGTCATCTGCCTTCACCGTGTATGTTCCTACTGGTGCACCTGTTGTATCAAACGTTGTGCTAAACGTGCCGTTTTCTACCAAAACAGCCCGCGGTGTAAGCTCCACCGGTCCCTTAACCGTAATAACAATTGCAAATCTTTCCTTTCTGCTGGAAGTCCCGGTTACAACCAGCGGTTCTCCAACTGCTACACTTGCAATTGGATTTAGCGTCACAAATGGCGCTTCCACATTTATGTAACCCACCCATGAGAGGTCATCGCTACCTGCTGCGCCAAACGTTGCATCCTCTAATATAGCCAAAATCTGTTCCTGCGTCCTGCCTGAAAGCGAATAACGATCTACTACAGCCTCAACAAGGTTATTATCTCCCAGCTTCCCATATTTGTCATCGCTTCCTTTGCTAAGTACTACAACGAGATAACTTCCGGTGTCAACATTGGCTCCAGCATCGACCTTCTTTGAGAACGTGTCGTCTATTTCAGAAACAGATGTTGAGCCCCAGTAAATGTTAGTAGGACCCAGAGTGCTCGCCCCTGGTTCTATTAGCGAACCACCGCTACCCGTTGGTGCTACAATTACTATATCTATGCTCCTTGACCCTTTTGCAGTACCGCTGATTGTGAAATCGTCTTCCTGCGCTACACTCGTTGATGATAGCTCAGCCGTTAGGCCTCCTCTCGACATTAATACTACCACAGTTCCATCATCTGTCCATCCAGTAGGAACAGCTGTTGCGTCGCCGTTAATAGCTGCATCGATGTATGCCTTCAATCTTACCGAACCGGGAACAGCAAATGAGCCACCACAAGCGGTAGTTGTATCTATCTCCTTGCTGAATTCTCCGTTCTCATCTATTACAAGCCTCTCTAGTACAGTGTATGTTGTATCCTCCACCGCGATGGTTGCCCGTTCACCCGTGTTTGCCGTTCCTTTTATCGTAAGCTTCTCTCCTATGACAACCGTGGTCGGCACATCAAAGGTGACTGCTTTCTCTGAAACGGTGATGTCAACGGTGTCAGAGTAGCCATCATGTGGACCACCTTTAACGGTTACCTTTATCGTGTATGCGCCAGTATCGTTAAATTTGACTACGTAAGTCCTTTTTCCGTCTGCATCAATCGTGTGCTCAAAATTATCTCGGTTATTAGCCGACGTTGGAGTGTCCTCTACACCACCTACGAAGAGCACATGGCTACTTGAAGGAGTGGCGTTGAGCCATATTGTATCACCATATACACCAGTCACCGTGAGTTTTATTGTCTCAAGCTCTGCTACAGTAGTCTTTTCCGCGCTAATGTCTATATCACCTTTTAGTATTGTTAGCGACTTCACAGCGCTACTCGCATCCAATCCACATGCATACGCCGATTTGGTCTTTACCTGGAAAGTGTAATCACCGACTTTCCAGCCTGTTGTATTGATTTGATTTGTTGTTCCAAACTCCTTTAACGCAGCAACTGTTATGTTTGAAAAGTCTTGGTTGTTTTTATATTTTATTTTTCCATCTGGACTGTATATTTCAAGATCAACTTTGTCATTGTCGAATAGGTTTATTCCACCGGTATCTATTGTAAGGTTCGTTCCCAGCGTGAGGCTCGATACTTCTTTCGTGCCTACTTTGAGTTTTAGTGGTAGATTGGGGTCTTCAACTGCAAGCATTGCCTGTCCCTGTTTATCTGTTGGATCATCGCTCGCATAATAAGCCCCTGTTGTTGGCCAATTTACGTTATACATCCTCCAATCGGCATCTGGTACATAGGTGTTTTCCAGATTCCCCGCTACATACCTGTATACTGTGGGCTTTGAGTTGAAATTATTGGCACTTTCAGTCTTATTAAATTGCAAATTCTGCCCATTCAACACTTTTTGCACTGATGTTGATTGATTACCGATGTAATTGAAGTTATCACCTTTGCCTACTGCGCTTCCCATCTGCACCATTACCGCAATCACCGAAGCGAGCATAACCACCGCCAATAATATACCTATTATCGCTCTCTGCGATCTCCTATTACCTTTATCCTTATTCCCTCTTTTCTTTTTCATCATCTTTTCCTGAGTGCTAAAAATAAGAAAGAAAAAAAGAAAAAATATTCCCGCTTATTCCAATCTTATAGCGGGAATCCAATTGTTGTATTTCTTGCCATTTGCATCGGTGAATTCGGTGCAGTTTATCACTCCTCCTGTTACGTCCTTGCTTTTCGCATGGATTATCTGCGGATAAGAGCCTGTGCGTATAGTGTAGTTGTAAGTTTTACCAATTTCTAACGTAAGTGGCGCATCAAACGTTATGTAATGGTAATCGCCGCTTTGGTAACCCTTCCAACGTCCTTCTCCTATCTTTGTTCCATCTTGTTCATAGAATGCGGCATACTCGCTATGTCCACCCGTTCCAGTGCAGGGATAAGTGTACATTCTTTGTATCGTGATCGTACCATTGTGCGTTCCCATTATGCTTGGATAACTACCCTCACCTGTATCAAATATGCCATGAGTTACTACAATATTTCCTGTACACATGAAGTCGTCACTGCCCGCAGCAGAAATTATATCCTCTATTATCGCAGCAATTTCCTCTTGCGTCTTGTTTGACACGTCTATCGCACCAAGCTCTGGACCTGCTCCGTCCAAATCCATGATGCTGTCAATATAGGAATAACTTGAACTCCCGTAAATTTCATCTCTATCAGGACTGAGCACGAGTATCGTGTAGTTTCCAATATCTGCATCGCTATCAACTTTTATCTTTTTGTAGAAGTTGTAGTTCGTAGAATTACAAAATGTTGGAACTGTATATATCGTAGTGCCATACAAACCAGCCATTCCTGTCCCGTTTCCCCCTTTCGGGGATATTGTGACGATTTCAACGTAATTCGACGATGCGTTACCATAAATCTCGAAACTGTCGCCAGGAGGAACCGTAGCTTTTGTGATAGTCACATTTAAGTGCGTTTCTAACATTAGTATTACCGCGGATCCATCAGCAGTTTCTCCACTGGTATCATCGTATGGTGGTGCTACCGCTGGTCTATCGATGAATGCCTTCAATCTCACAGAACCCGGAACAGAAAATAACCCGCCACATGCCGTAGTTGTATTTATCTCCTTCTCAAATTGTCCGTTCACATCAATTACGAGCCGATCTAATTCCGGGTATGCTCTATCATCCACCGCGATGGTTACCCGTTCACCTGAGGTTGCATGCCCCTTTATCATAAGCCTCTCTCCGATTGCCACCATGGTCGGCATGTCAAAGGTTACTCCTTTCTCTTCAACCGAGATATCAACAGTGTCATAGTCGCCATAACGTGGACCACTTTTAACGGTTACCTTTATCGTGTAACTCCCTGTTTCGTTAAATTTGACTACGTAAGTCCTTGTTCCGTCCGCGTCAATAGTGCCAGCGAAATTATCCTTTCCATCAGCCGAACTTGGAGTGTCCTCTACACCACCTACGAAGAGCACATGGGGACTCGAAGGAGTGGCGTTGAGCCATATTCTATCGCCTGCTGCACCCGTTACAGTGAGTTTTATTGTCTGAAGCTCTATTACGGTAGTCTTTTCTGCGCTAATGTCTATTTCACCTGTTGTTATTATTAGGTCCTTTATAGCGCTGCTCGCATCCAATCCACATGCATATTCCGGTCTGGTTTTTATCTGGAATGTGTAATCACCGACTTTCCAGCCTGTTGTAGCGATATTTGACGTTGCAACTCCAAACGCCTTTAACGCAGCAACTGTTATGTTTGAAAAGTCTTGGCCGTCTGTTGGATTATGGTCTATTTTAAAACCATCCGGATCAATTATTTCGAGATCAACTTTGTCGTTGTCGAATAGGTTTATTCCACCGGTATCTATTGTAAGGTTCGTTCCCACAGCGATGAACGACACTTCACTTGTCCCAACTTTAAGTGACAGTGGTATATTGGGGATTTCGACTGCAAGAGATGTGTTAACTGTGCCTGCCGTTGTATTGGTCGCCCTTAAAGTAAGCGTCGGGTCCCAATTGACGTTATAAACCGTACCGCCAGACCATGGTCCAGCGTAGTAATACCAAAATCCGTCGTGGAACTTCAGTACTTTGACATTCTCTGGGTCCGTCCATATATTAGCTCCAGTAGTATTAAATTGTACATTCTGGCCTACCAGCACTGTCTCTGTTAGATTAGCGCCGATGTAATTGAAGTTATCACCTTTGCTTACAGCACTTACCGTCGGCACCATCGCTACCATTACAGAAGCGAGCATAATCGCTGCCAATAATATACCTATTATCGCTTTACCTTTCATCTTTGTGTTCATTTTTTCCTTTTTCACCTCCTATTTGTTTGGGTATTTATAAAGCGCCCTTCTTCAGCGCTTTCATCCGAAGGGATGAACGTGAAATGTTTAAGGCATCGAGAATATCCATTTTTAAACTACGA
>WJOV01000068.1 GCA_009618475.1 Methanosarcinales archaeon
ATTTTGAAACTATGATTTTGGATTTGTTTAGAGCTTAGAAATTTGAATTTAGGATTTTCAGCACTTTATTAAGTCCCTTCTCTTTGCAGAGCCTACTGTGGTAAACCGTGCAAAGTGAGCCAAGCAGCATGTTCTTAATATGCTCCTCTCCTTTTTCCTCGTGTAAGTGCGGGTTTAACGTCTCTATCTGAAAAATCTCGATTCCAGCACTTACAGCATCAGGATACGCTATTTTTTCCGCCTTCAGCCCCGCCTCATCAAACAAATAAACGAAGTGATATGGTTCTACTGAGTAGCCGGTTGAATAGCTCATGATGTCCGCGAGCTTTGTCGTTAGCGCATGCTCGCCCGCATTTCCCGTTATTATAACCCCGGTCTCAAATCCCGTGCAGGTTGAGAGCAGAAGATTTAAATACTTGTTTGTGGTCTCACTTACCCTGCCCCATTTTTTGAAATAAAGTCTATCTTCCACCACCTTTGGCTTATATCTCCAGTGAAGCCTCACCATGCTGTACGGCGACTCGGACATACAGAATCCCGCGGCATAATCTATCACATATTCTCGCACTGAACCCGGGATGTAGTTGTCGGCATCGGCAAACCCGATGAACTCTTTCCCAAGCGATTTCGCAAGTAGCATGCCTGTAATCATACCCTCCGACTTACCATCCCTGACTAATCCATCCCTATCAAGAAGACAATCGTATCCCGCTTCATAAAAAGCAAAGCCCAATTCCTGGTCTTTCTGGTGTATGCTGAGAATTTCTTGCTGTGCGTAGTTATGGATGTTTGTTATCACATCCTTTTCCATCCGGTAGACATCATGTGCATCCCTCTCGCTATTTGACACCACAATAACCGAGCAGTCAAAGGGAATAGCTCTTAAAACACCGTCCAGCAAATGTATTTTCTCGTCCTTTATGGGTATAATAATTGCAAGACGCCCCAAAACCTCTTTGATTTCTTCAAATGGGATGTCCTTTGCCCGTGGATTTTCAAAGCCGCCGGAATCAAGTTTTAATACGCGCTGCAACTCGTGTATTTTCACCGAGCCGAATAATTCCGTATGCCTTGGCATTTCAATAAGCATTTTTAACACCCTTATATCAACTGTTTATATTGCCACTTTATAAACATTTATCTTCTAAATCACGAATTTCATCACTGAATAGTTCTTCCAGCACTTCTATAAATTTAATTTCGTCCTTTTTATATAATACACGAATATAAATAATAAGTTCAAGTTAAGGGAGAGAAGAAATGCCACGTTCACATGGAGAGCGGAAAAGAACGAGAAAGAAGTTGAGTAAGAGAAAGAGAGAGCGGGGGCTGTCACCAATAAGCAGAGCCATCCAGAGCTTTGAACCCGGGGAACACGTGCACATCCGTATAGACCCAAGCGTTCATAAGGGTATGCCACATCATAGATTTCACGGCATGACCGGCGAGGTGAAAGGAGAGCGAGGAAGAGCGTATATAGTGGAAATATCAGATGGAATAAGACAAAGGAAAAAGGTAAAGGAGTTATTTATACGTGCTGAGCATTTGCGCCTGCAAAGAGAAGGGACTTAATAAAGTGCTGAAAATCCTAAATTCAAATTTCTAAGCTCTAAACAAATCCAAAATCATAGTTTCAAAATTCAAAACAAACCTTTCTTTTAAATTGCGAAGCAAAAAGTTTGTTTTTGTCATCAGGATTTTTAGAAAAAGCGGGAAGTGTAGGTGGGCCCGATGCGATTCGAACGCATGACCTCCGCCATGTCAAGGCGACATCATTCCAACTAGACCACGGGCCCATGCCATAAGTTCCACGGGAAGGGCAGTTATATTAAAGATAAGCAGTACTTATAAAATTTACTTTTTGTTACCACAGTTGGAGCAGAAGTGGGCTAAAATCGGTCGCATTTTACCACACTCTGGGCATTTCTCAGCTATTTTCTTCCCACAATTTTGACAATACGGCACCTCATATCTTACAGGAAAACCGCACCAAGGACATTTGTTTTCCCTCAGTCTAGACCTGGAAATACGCTCAAATGTGAAGAATTGTTTCTTGAGATATGCCAGTGAGATGGCACATGCCACCGCCCCGAAAATGGATATACCAATTATGTGAACCACCTTCCACACGTTCTCGATAATCATGTACATCAATAAGAGAGATGCAAAAGCCATGAATGCATTAGCGTGAATGGTGTATTTGCTTCTCACCTTTTTAGCTTTTAAAAACACGACAATAGCAACTGCCAATAATGGAAGCACAAAAGCTAACCTTATAGCTAAGACTTTCAATCGGTATATTTGATAATCACTCATGTATTCGTCCGATGCTAATTTACGAGCATTAGATACTTCTTCTCTCTTTTGTTCCAACCTCCCTTCAATCTCATCGTAAACTGCTTGCGCAGCATCAAGTCTTACCTGTGATTCCTCATACCTTTCCCTTGCCTCTTCATATTCTCGTTCTTTTACTTCATCCTTCTCTCCTTTATCCAGTATTACCCTGTATTCCTCTCTTTTATACAGGTAGTTTTCCTTAGCACGAAGATATTCATCATCGGCTTTTGCGAGGGCATCACTGGCTATTCTTAGCTCCGTAATAATGCTTCTTTCCTCAGCTTCCAGCGTATAAACACCATATTTTTCATAATAAGTATTCATCTGTGGTCTATCAGGAATGTCTTTTAACTCATTAAGGACGTTCATTCCGCCTATTAAAAGGAAGATAACCATAGCAAAAGCTAATATTTTTTCGCCCCTCGTTGCCTCTAATTTCTCCGCCTCTTCATGTTCTGGCATAATTTACACTCTGGAAGATTTATTTGAATCAGTATATATATAATCATTGCAAATAGGAGATTTTCCATAATGAAAAAAGATTACGATTTAATTGTCGTTGGTGCGGGTCCTGCGGGGATGACCGCCGGGATGTATGGCGTGAGAAGCGGATTGGAAACGTTGATGGTTGAGAAGGGGATATGCGGCGGATTATCAAATGAGGCGCCGGAGATAGAGAACTATCCGGGATTCAAGAAGGTGGGAGGAATGGAACTGGCGGAAAAGATGAAAGAGCAAGTGGCTGAATACGCGGAGATAAAGGAGCTGGAAGAAGTAAAAAAAATAGAGTTTGTGAAGAAAGAGTGGGTGGTAATCACGGAAAAAGACTCTTATCGCTCAAAAGCGGTGATAATAAGCACGGGGACTAAACACAGGCGGTTAGGCGTAAAAGGGGAAGACGAATTCCTTGGAAGAGGTATATCCTATTGTGCCGCCTGTGATGGTTTCTTCTTCAGAGATAAGCCCGTAATAGTGGTGGGAGGCGGGGACTCAGCAGTTAGAGAAGCGTTGTACCTGAAAAATATCGGCTGTGAGGTAACGCTGATTCATAGAAGGGAAAAGCTCAGGGCAGAGCGGTATTTAGAAAAGAATCTGGAAAAGGCAGGCGTGCATATCCTGTGGAATTCCGTGCTGAAAGAGATAAAAGGGGATAAAGCAGTGAGAAGTGTGGTTAGATATGATAGAGAGCGTGAGATCGAGGATGAGCTCCCGGTAGAAGGTCTGTTTATATCCATTGGCGAAGAGCCCGTAAATGAATTAGCGGCGCATGTAGGAATTGAGACGGATAAAAACGGATACATAATCACGGATAAAAGCCAGAGGACGAACCTCGAAAGGGTATATGCCGCGGGGGACATAACGGGAGGAGTGAGACAGGTAGTAGTAGCATGTGCAGAAGGCGCTATCGCTGCTACCTCAGCCTATAATGATTTGTTAGAGCTAAGTTAAGAAGGAAATGATGGAGATAGGGATTGACGAAGCGGGAAAAGGTCCGGTAATAGGGTCAATGTTTGTTGCAGGCGTTTCAAATTTTGAGGGACTGGAAGCGATAGGCGTTAAAGATTCGAAGAAGTTGAGCCCGAAGAAGCGGGAATACCTGGCGGAGCTCATAGAAGATGCGACTGTGGTTCATGTCGTGGAGATGAGTGCAAGCGAGATAGACGAGGGTAGAAAAAGTCATACTTTAAATGAAATCATGGTTGAACTTTTTTCAGCGGTGATTTGCCGTTTTCAGCCAGATAGGGCGATTGTTGATGCGGCAGACGTCAATCCAAATAGATTCGCTATGAATCTTAGAGCAAGCTACGAAAGGGGAGAAGGAGCAGAAAGAGAAATAGAAATAATTTCCGAGTCTAAAGCGGATGAACGCTACCCGGTGGTCAGCGCAGCGTCAATAGTTGCAAAAGTGCGCCGGGATAGGTCAATAAGGCAGCTCGAGGTGGAGATAGGGGCAGAGATAGGAAGTGGCTATCCTGCGGACCCGAAAACCGTTCAATTCCTGAAAAGGCTGTTAAAAGAAAATGGGGATATTCCGCCCTACGTGAGACGTTCCTGGAAAACAGTCGAAAGAACGCTTTCTTCAATAAACGCTTCTTTCGTAAGGCAAAGTCGGTTCGTGTAAAAACATTCATTTATATATACTTAACGCTTGACAAATAAGCAGGAAATGGTGACCCTAGAGAGGGATAAGAAAGGTGGGGCGGATAGGGAAGAAGGCGAAGGCAAAGGCAATACCGATGGTGAAGAGGGGGTAAAGGAATGCCCTGAATGCGGCTCTAAGGGTTTGATAAGAGATTATGGTAAAGCGGAGATTTTTTGTGCTAATTGCGGGCTGGTAATAATGGAGAACATCGTTGACCTTGGTCCTGAATGGCGAGCCTTCGACTCTGAACAGATGTCCCGGAGGACGAGAGTCGGGGCACCGATGACATATCGAATACACGATAAAGGATTGAGTACGATCGTCAACTGGGGTTCGCCGGGTCAAGGACAGTATAAGTTAAAGAAATTGCAACAGCGGACACATATTGCGAATACAACAGAAAGGAGCTTTATTTTCGCTCTTTCTGAGATAGACCGGATGGCATGCGCGCTTAGACTACCGGTGAATATCAGAGAGGCGGCGTCTATGTTATACAGGCGGGCGATGAAGAAACGTTTAATCCGCGGGCGAAGCATAGAAGGTATAACCACTGCACTCTTATATATTGCTTGCAGACAGTATGGGGTGCCGCGAACACTGGAAGAGGTTCGAGAAATATCAAGAGTGGGGCAAAAGGAAATAAGCCGTGCATATCGCTTTCTTTTACGGGAGCTCGATTTGAAGGTTTCGCCTGCTTCTCCTGTTGACTTCGTGCCTCGTTTCTGCTCCTTGCTCAATTTGAGTGGTGATATAAGGTCAAAAGCAATAGAGATAATAAAGAAGGCGACGGAAGCGGAATTGACCAACGGACGAGGACCGATAGGGATAGCGGCGGCGGCTATTTACATTGCTGCGATTTTAAGCGGTGAGCATCGCACACAAAAGGAAGTATCTGATGCTACGGGTGTGACCGAGGTTACAATACGAAACAGGTATAAAGAGTTATCAGAACAGTTAGAGATAGACGTGCTTTTATAGCGGGTTAGCGGGTTAGAGGTTTAGAGGGTTAGAGGTTTAGCGGTTTAGATAAATGAAAAAGAAGGATTGACGATGAAGAGTTTTAAGGAATTGAAAGTGTGGCAAAAAGGGATAAGTTGGGTTTTATTCAAGAAGACAACTTTAGTAATTTATCTTCAAAGATAGATGAACTTTCAAAAATGCTATCCTCCTTCTACTCCAAAATAAATTCTAAACCACCAACACGCTAAACCGCTAACCCGCTAAACAGCCAAACCTCTAAACCGCCAAACCGCTAAAAAGCTAAACCGCTAAATATTTGAGTGTCGCCCTTGCTACTATTTTCGCAACTCGTAACGGCTCGGGCACTTTTCCGTGAGTGGTAAATTTTTTGAGCACCGCAGCAGCTTCGGTTTTTTCCATACCCAAAAACCGTATTAAAACGTCGAAATTGTTTTGCAATCTCACAGGAACACGATTCCCAAGTCGCTTGTAAGCTTCTATCCGGTTATCTCGCTCACGGGCTTCAAAATGCCGGGCTATATGCCCCTCCAGACCCTCAGATTCTTCGTAAGTCACGCAGATGAGTGGAATCCGCAGCCTTTCATACACCTTCTTTATGTCTATAATGTTAAACCAACTGATGACACATCCATTTAACATCATTACGTTTATGTCCGCGCGTTGCAGCGATTCGAAGACGTGCAAAACACCCTCTGTGGCATCCATCCCCCCTACGGCTATCTTATCAAAAGCAACGCCGTCTATAACGAAATCGGAACGCATAACGATGCCTGCAAGCACTGATTTTTCCTCTGTTCTCCTGAAGCTTTCTGCAATGCCAAGTACTCTTATCCCTTTTTTATTTACGTGTAATGTCATACAAACTTACAAATACGATTTACTCTCCCGCTCCTTTTGCTCCTTATATCGCCTTCTTGAAATTGGATCGCTGCTCATCCGCTCTATTTCCAGGTCTAACTTATCGTCCAACTTCGCTTGCTCTTCTGAGATATACTCCTTGCAAAGCGTATAAGTGGAATCGGAAGAATATTGCTGGATGCCAGCCATTATAATCGCCAAATCCGGTTTCTTCTGTGGAGAAATCAAGCCAAATGGAACTGGTGCCCCTATCCCCATAAGCTTTTTTATTTCGTCATCTATTTTTCCTACTTCCAGGCCAAATCCGATTGCCTCATTGCTCCCGGTCTGCTCGATTTTTAGCTGCCATGTACGCTCAGGGCTGGAGATGAACATATCATGCCTACCTTTTGGATTCCTTCCGGTTAGCACTCTCCATTCTTCTTTATCTTTGCTTTTATCCCATTTCTCTTTTAGTATCCGAGTTATTTCCGCGGAAGATTTTATTTCCATTTCCTTTGCATCGCCTCCAAACGTATAATTACCTATATTCAAATAGGCATTACAAACATATAAAATTCTATATAAAGCTGAACAAGCGCCAGGGTCAGGATTCGAACCTGAGCGTCCCGCAAGGGACAGTGACTCTCGAGGCCACCGCATTTGTCCACTCTGCCACCCTGGCTTCGTCACACTTTTTCTTTTTAAAAAACACTCCAAAGAACGCTTGATTACATGAAAGACAGCACACCAATAGAAATAAGTGTTGTAAGGGTGGACCGGATAAAAGTGCCAAGAATCACGGCAAGCCATGTCATCAAAGGTGTCATTCCTATTAGCCTACCTACCATTGCTCCCACCGCGGAACCTGTCCATTGAAGCGGAAACATAACTAAAAAAACAACCCCCATAAACCCAAATCTCTTCGCCCATTTATATTTTCTTATTGCTTTTTCTCCACTTTCTTCCGCTCTTTCTACGAGTTTTCCTAAACCCGGTATTTTCTTCGCATAATCGAAGTTCCAGACTAAAAACAAAGCGAGAACGGCATCAGTGAAGACAATGAAGGATATAAGACCTACCGGCGGAACATCGAGTCCTAAACCCGCGGGAATGGCAGCTACCGCACCACCAATAGGCATGAACGAATAAATGCTGAACACTGCCGCATATCCTGCAGTCACATCCGGCTCGACGAAGAACCAGAAGAATAGCACTGTGACGCCAGCGATGCCGAAAGGAATAAAGAGTTTAGCTAATGCTATCTTCCTCATCCGCATTACCATCTCCATCTTTTCCTTCACCCTCATATTCATTTCCATTTCTTTTATTTAACAAAGAAATTATCGAGGCTGTCCCCCAATTAATTATCAACACGGACACTTAAAGTTAATCGTTGCGTGAACACGTAAAAAGTTCCCGACTTTAGATACCGAGTTAGCT
>WJOV01000080.1 GCA_009618475.1 Methanosarcinales archaeon
AGCACATGCTGTAAGCTTTTAGACATTGAGGGGGGAAGGGCTAATGATTTTGTCGCATTCGTGCCTAACGAGAGCACATTTTTAAGCCATTTACAGGAACATTTAATGAGAAGTTGGGAGCGCATAGAGAAGAGCGAAGCGCATGTAAACATTGTTAAGGACATTATAAACAAGTCCGTGAATGATACCTTTACCGAAATCATTGTGAGAGAGAACGAGTTATATGCAAGGAAAGAAGTAAATGGTAAACCATTCTATGTCAAAGTTCGAGACTTAGGCGATGGGGTCAAGAAGATACTTAGTGTCCTCATGTGGCTTGAAGCATGCTCACCTGAACTCGTGCTCTGGGACGATTTTGAGGCTTCTGTTCATCCAACGCTGATAAAACTTGTTTTAGAGTGGCTTGCGAAGAAGGATTGGCAGGTAGTGATTGCAACGCACAGCATAGACGTACTCTTGAAGATTATTGATACAAAACTCGAAAGCAAGGATTGCGGCCTCATTCTGCTTCAAAAGACCGCAGATGACATATTACTGCACAATAGACTCACGCTCGAAGAAATTGAGGACTTTGTGATTTCTAACCAGGACCCGAGACTTTTGCCGGATTTACTAAAACTATGAAATTCAAGGCGGAGTTTGAGAATTTTGAGAATTTACGGAAGTGTTCGTGTGTTGCTTTAACTGGAAACGGGAGTAGCGAAGTAGGATTATTAGAAGTCATTACAAAAAAGCTCGATGGCACTTCAAACCTTCTCTGCTTCCCTCACTATCCAAGCAGAATCGGGCTTTCGGAGTAGATGCGGGAGAAATTTGAACCCAGAACAACCCTTGCCATATTGAATGTTGTCGCACATTATGTCAAAGCTTCTATCCACGGACCTTTTCTTGTGATTATTGACTTAGAGCATTTTAACACGGACATCGCTGAAGATGTCAAAAATCAAATCAATCGTGAGAAAATGGGCTTTAGCATCAAGGAGGAGATAAAGGAGATAGACTATTCAGACGAAAAAGCCTTGTTGATAAGCTGTCAAAATGTGAAGGATTTCTCTATCGTGATGTGCGTCATGGGCGATAAGACTTGTCCAAAGACTGAGTTCCATATTGCTAAAGTAATAGAGTACAAATATGGCGTGTGGATAGACCCTTGTCAAGATAAGGAAGAATTTCGGAAAAGAGTAAAACAAACAACAGGGACAAAAAGTTATGGCAAACTGATAAAGAATTTGGGGACAGAAGACCTTGTGAAGTTCTTTCCTCAACTAATGCAAGCTATGAAGGCTATTGAAGAGATTATCAACTCATAATTCTAACAATCAGCACAATTGAACTGCAAAAATAGAAAGAGGAAATAACCACAAAAGTAAAAGTATCGTTTCCTGTAAATGAGAAAACCGTGATGGTAGAGAAAAGTATCTAAATGTAATTGTAAGTGAGGCGCATCTCAGCGAGAGAAAATAAATGATAAGCAAAACTTTTATATTTAACCTCTTTAAACCTAACCTAAGTGTGATGAGGTAAATAAAAATGGGCAGTAACTCCTCCGACTCAAAAGACCCCCTGACAATTTTAAACACCATATTCAATCACCGCTCTTTTCGCTCACGACAAGAAGGAATAATTGAGAACGTGTTAGCCGGGAAGAATACGCTTGCCATTCTACCCACGGGTGCCGGGAAATCACTCTGCTTTCAAATACCCGCATTGATTTCGGATGGTCTGACAGTTGTTATAAGCCCGTTAATCGCATTGATGAAAGACCAGGTGGACAATCTAAAGAAGAAAGGTGTTCTTGACGTGGCGTATATCAATTCCATGCTCGAGCAAAGCGCAAAAGAGCGGATATACGAGCAATTAAAAGAATCGGAATTGAAGATGCTGTATGTCGCTCCTGAAACGTTCGTGGATAATAAATTAATGAGCATATTAAAGTCGTGTAATATCAGTTTGATAGCGATTGACGAGGTGCATTGCATTTCTATCTGGGGTCATAACTTCAGACCAGACTATTTACGACTGAAGCGGGTGATAAAGGAATTACACAATCCCGCTCCACCTGTGCTTGGATTGACAGCCACAGCCACCAACACAGTCGAAGAGGACATGCAAAAACAATTGGGCATAAAGTGTGATGTGTTCAAAGCAAGTTTTGACAGGCAGAACCTGTTATTTTCCGTGCTCAACCTGGAAAGCGCCCGCGAAAAAGAGGAAATGCTCAAAACACTGTTTAAACGGCTCAAAGGCTCTGCCATCGTTTACGTCAATTTCACGAGAACCGCAGAAGAAGTGGCTAATTATTTAGCTGCGGAAGGGTTGAGCGCATCGTATTATCACGGTCAAATAAGGGATAAGGAAGAAAGAAGAAGGATACAAAATGATTTTATAAGCGGGAGAACGAGAATCGTGGTTGCTACAAATGCCTTTGGGATGGGGATTGACAAAGAGGACATAAGGGCAATAATCCATTATAATCTGCCGAAATCCATTGAGAGCTATTATCAGGAGGTGGGTCGTGCGGGAAGGGATGGAAAGCCCGCGTATTGCTTCTTGCTTTATTCTAAAGTGGATGAACTCAAACTGCGAAAATTGGTTCAATATAATACTCCTTCTCGGAAGCAAATTAAAGCGGTGCTTGATTTGTTGACACGAGAGGAGGGGAAATTAATTTACGTGAATGTGAAGCGGATAGCAAACGATTTGAAGCTGGATGAAGTTCCCATCAAATTGATTTTGCATCATCTCGAGCGGATGGGTGCGATAAAAACGTATTTCAGGATTTACCGGCATGCTGCGGTGAGAATGCAGAACGCTGACGTCGAATCGCGAAAATACCAGCAGGAGGCGGAAGTGATAATCGGGAATGCGTATTTCAAGGAGAATTTGGGTAGATGGCTGGATTTGGAGAAGCTGAGCAGTTCCGTTCAGATATCAGTTCCGAGGATAAACAACGTGTTGCGGGAGTTGAAAACCGAAGGAAGGATAGAACTTAGAGAGCGGGATTTTTGCACGCCTGTCAAAGTCAATACCGGTATAAAAGACGTTGACACGATTGAGCTGCTTGAAATCTTTTTCCAATTGGAAGAGAGCAGCATGAAAAAGATAGACAATGCGGTGGAGTATGTGGAGAGCGAGGAGTGCAAGAGGAAGTTCATCCTGAATTATTTCGGTGAGGTTTATAGCGGGGAGTGCAATGCGTGCAGTGTTTGCAATCCGTTATTGCGTTACATAGGAGAGGATGTTGAAGAGGGAGAAATGGAATTGAGCAAACAAGATATACCAGTCCGCGATGAGGGCGGGAAAGAGCAATCGGCGAAAAGTGCCAACACGGCTTTTATTATTCTTGGACTGGTAAAAAATCTGGATTTTCATGCCGGCAGGACATTACTGGCAGACATATTGATTGGCTCAAAGTCAAAGAAGATGGAAGGAATCAGGCAAAATCCAAAAATAGCAAGTTATTATGGCATTTTAAAAGAATATACGGCACAAGAAGTGATTGGTATTATTGACCAGTTAATAGCGAAAGGATATTTGATAAAAAAGCAAGGTAGTTCGAATTTGCCAAGACCTTTATTATATCTTACGGAGTTGGCAAAGAAGTCGTTGGAAGAGCGGATAGCCATAGATTTGCGGTTGCCGGTGAAAAAGGCGATTAGTGAACCCGGGAATTCGCACGTGCTTGCGGAGTTAAAGAAGTGGCGAAAAAATATTGCGGCTGAGAAGAATATCCCGGCTTATTGCGTTTTTCACGATAGCACGTTAATCGGGATAGCGAATCAATTGCCGAAGACAAGGGAGGAGTTAGAGGTGATTAAAGGGATTGGTAAAAGGAAGATTGAATCGTATGGCGAGGAGATATTGCGGATAGTGAATGGAAAGGACGAAGTATTTTTCGTTGATGACTCACAAGTTAGATAGCAATTGTTATTGGGTTGATTGCGTTTATAAGTGGTGCTTTGTGCCGCTTGTAAATTTTGTATTATTGAATCTAACTTTCCAAAAGTTTGATAGGCAAGTTCCCGTGCATCTCGAATTTTTTAAACCGTGGTTTTCTTTCTAAAAAATGAAAGAAGAAAGGGTGAGAACCCCTCTTCTCATCTTTAATTTTTGTTGTAGGTTGCTCATTCCCTATCCTGAGTTACACCGACGTTAGTTTATCTGGGTGGCATCGTAGTTCTGACCGCTGTCAATGCTCACACACTCACCGCTCTGGTCGTACGGCACTTTGACCTGTACCGTACCCACGACAGGTTCATTTATTCCATCACTGGCGAGGAACGTGATCTCGTACACCCTACCATCCTCGTTTCCGGACCGCTCAGCTCTGACGCTTGCTGTGTCAGTTCCAACACCATCCGCATCTGGCGCATGTTTATCACCGCCAGCACCATCTATTGAAGCTGTAGGCTCGTCGCTGGTAATGTTCGTAATGGTGATTGTGACATTATCACCATCTGGATCTGTAACACCTTCGATTGTTATGTCAACGAATTTATGGTTGGGCGGCCAGAGACAGTCTATGCTTGGATGTGCATCTGAAATGTCTGGCGGCTCATTCACTATCACAGTAATGGTTACACTTTGGTCACCATAGCTCACGCCTTTATTGTCCATAGCACTAACGGTAAAAGTGTACACGCCAGAGACGGTTCCATCAGGCACATGGATGGTCTCCTCGAAAGTCACTGTCTCACCAGGGTTGACTTCATCGTATTTCACAGGTACTGAGCTCACCCACGACTCAAACCCAGAGCTGGCCTCTAAGTGGAGACCATTTACTTTGGGAACGGTGAGTCCCGCATTGACTGCCGCAACTACATCGTCAACCAGCGTCCCTGCGGTTGTGATGTAAACGCCCCCACCTGTGATGCCAGTCCAGTAATCCCAATAGTCAAGTACAGATAAGCCAGAAGGTGTAGTCCAGTCGGCAGTATGGCACTCTATTAGGGTAACTCCGCTGGCATTCATGGCTGCCAGAACCGTTTGCAGGTCTAGATCATCGGCATCGAGTATTGTCTCATTACGTCCCGGGTCAGCCCCAGTTGACCAGGTGCCAGTGGTAACTCCTTCGTTCAGGTTGCAGTCATGAGGCACATTGTCACCGAAGTTGATCAGGATTCGTTTGGCTCCAGAACGCCATCCTACTGAGGGATCAGCATAGCTCTCATAGAATATCCGTGTGTAATCCTGTGGTCCATCACCGCCACTACCCAAGCTCAATGCATTGATGGCATTTTCGACCGCAGTTCGATCGCTGGTCAGCGATTCATTCAGGCTATACGCATAATCACGACCCGATCCATACGTGCGATTGTAGCCGCAAGAGTCATAACGGTCAGGATAGTCCATATAAGACATAACTCCGTAATTGATATCAACCCCTGTCGCATCCAACGCAGTCATGATTTCTGATGCGTTAGATTTTGCAGCGCCAATGATGCCGCCCATACTACCCGTCAGGTCGAAGGCGAAGACCACGTCAGCCTTGGGAGGCAACTCAGGTATCGTTACTTCCTTCACCACAGTAATGGATTCGCACGGAGATAATTCCGCCTTTACCGTATCCGGTGAGATGCTGGCACTGGCTAACGCTGCTAAGACACTCCCAATCATTACCACCGCAAACAAAACCGCTGTAATTCTTCCCTTTATATTTTTATTGTTTCTCATTTTTTTCTTTTTTTCACCTCCTATTTGTTTGGGTATTTATAAAGCGCCCCTCCTCGGCGCTTTCATCCAAAGGAAGGGATGAACGTGAAATGTTTAAGCCACAGAGATTATCCATTTTTTTATTCCACCTTCTCTCTCCCTTTTCTTTTTTAGCCCCTTCATGAACTCGCACCATCAAATTTTAAGGAAGTTTAATCAAAAAGCTTCGAAGTCCTCGCCTTCTTACCAATTTCATGTGTTTACCTTCGTTTTTCACACTTTCCTTCCCTTTTTATCCGTATTTATCCAAAAAGATAACGCAATAGAAAATTATTTATTGTCACCATTAGTAAAATGATTTTCGGTTTTTAAAAAATCGAAAAGCTTTATATATTGTCAACCTAAAGCATATAAAAGGTATAACGAAGGAGCTACTAAGCGCGAGCGAAAAGGAAAAGGCATTGCTTCTCGGAAGGGTTATATCCGTTGCAATTAATCCGCTTCTATTCGCTTTTTTGACTATCGTTGCGGTTAAAGTGTTGGAGGTGTTGTGAGAAGATATGGTAAAGAAAGAGGCAGTGAAGAAGAAGCGAAGGGGGACATCGCTGAAAAAAGTGACCTTCCTGATAGTTTTGCTATTTGTGATAGGAACAACAATAGCACCTGCATCTGCAGGGAGGGGATACAAGCCATCAATCAAAATCATAGATGAAAAATTGGAATTAATAGACGATGACCCAACCATCAACTCTTTCCTTTACAACAGGATGGGCGAACAAGAGATTGAAGCAGTTAAAATCGTGGTTATAACCGGCCATTGGTATCGGTGGTCTCGTCAGGAGGTGAAGACGTTCTACGTTGTAAGGAATGACTCAGTCAGTGGAATAGACATCATAAACAGCTATGAAGACGACGGCTTATGGACTTTCTATCCAAAAATAGGGCAGACCATAAATGCTCTGAATGTGCTGTTGAGCGGCCAGGTAACGGTTCGCAAAATAATACGCATGGGTATCCTCGCAATATTGGTCTATAATGAGAATGTTCCAGACATAATGGAGATCATAGACAAGTCTCCGTGGGCAAGCAGTTACCTTCCGGATTGGGCTAAGGATTTTTTGGAAAGATTCGAAGAAAGGCATTAAGGGGTTTTTTCTATGTTAGAAATAGCAAAATTTGGACCATCATCAAAAATTTGATTTAGCACCTGATTTGGAACTCATATCCAGGGAGGCAGGATTAGATGAAAAGACGGTAACAGAAAAAGCGATTAGAGAAGATGAACGACACATCCCTAAACTTGAATCTTGTATCCTGCATCATGAATCCCGGCTCAACTTCTTCTCAAACCTCGTCAGGTTCTCACAGCCGTTCTTCAGCACGAGCACCATATCCTCCAGTCTGGCGCCTCCCACTTCGGGGTCATACAATCCGGGCTCTATTGCAATCACATTCCCCTTTCGTAGTTCGTAGTCATTGTCACCAACATGTGGATTCTCATGCAAATCCAACCCCACCCCATGCCCGACGGAATGTATGAATCCTTTTTTACTCCTTTTTCTTATCGTCCCATAACCTCTTTCCTCGAATATATCACACACAAGATTATGCACTTCTTTGCATGTTACTCCTTCCTTTATAAGAGCTAAGACGGCATCTTGAGCTTGCTTAACCGTTCCATACATCTCTTCTATCTCCTTCTCCGGCTCTCCTTTAACGACGGTTCTTGTCATATCTGCAAAATATCTCTCGGTCTTCAATCGTGGGGAAATATCTATGATTATAGGTTCGTATGCGAAAATAGGACCGCTTCCTGTAAAATGAGGGTCGGCAGCGCTTTTCCCGCATGCCACTATCGGCTCTCCGCTGTCGCAGGTGCATCCGGAATCAATCAAAGCGTGCTCTATGTATGCCTTTACTCTTTCGGACGTTAGAATTTCACCGTTCTCCAAAAGAAGATTGTCCTGCATCGAAGAGCTTTTTATGAGTGCTATGGCGAGTTCCATTGCGTGCTCGCATGCTCTTTGTGCCTTCCGCAAATAATTTATCTCCTGCTCATCCTTTATCGCACTACCTC
>WJOV01000164.1 GCA_009618475.1 Methanosarcinales archaeon
GTTCCGGTGAGAAATTAGGTGCTTTTGCCTTAACAGAGCCTACTGCTGGTTCCGACCCTGTTTCTATTGAAACAACTGCCGTTCATGAGAGCGATGAATATGTGTTGACCGGAAGAAAGGCGTTTATCACGAATGCCGCCGTTGCAGACATATACGTGGTTTTTGCATACACGGATAAGAGCAAAAAAAAGGATGGAATGAGTGCTTTTATCGTGGAAAAGGGGACTAAAGGTTTCTCATTTACTAAAATGGAAGATATGATGGGTATGCGAGGTTGTATCGTTGGAGGGTTGGCGTTCAGTGATTGTAGAGTTCCGGAGGAGAACATGCTTGGCAGCGAGGGTGACGGGTTCAGACAGGGATAGAATAGCGATGAGCAGCATTGGTGTCGGCATTGCTCAGGCTTGCTTAGACGCCTCCAGGAAGTATGCAAAGGAGCGGAAGCAATTTTCTCAGCCTATCGCCAGTTTCCAGGCGGTCCAATTCATGCTTGCAGACATGGCTACGGAGGTAGAAGCCGCGAGGTTACTCACCTACAAAGCTGCTTATCTCGCGGATAAAAGCGAAAGAATCACGAAAGAAGCGTCAATGGCAAAACTTTATGCCTCGGAAGTTGCGCAAAGAGCTGCTACAAATGCAGTGCAAATACACGGCGGATATGGCTGCACGAGAGAATGCCCTGCGGAAAGGTATTTCAGAGATGCAAGGATACTAAGCATTGCCGTTGGCACGTCAGAGATACAGAGGCTGGTAATAGCGAGGGAAGTGTTGAGGTGAAACTTACACCGACGAAATAGGATAGGTGATTATAAATGGATTTGACTGATATATTGAATTTGTTTCAGGCGGTTGAACCGTATTTGAAAGTGATAGTAGTCCTGGTAGTCGCTTTCTTCGTGATTGGTATAATTAACAGACTTGTTAGGAGATTCTTAGGCACTACCGTTCTGCCTTTGGATGCGCGGAACCTCTTGCGAAGAATCGTGGTCTATGGTTTATGGTTCGCTGTTCTGATGTATGTCACCGTGGAACTGAAATTAGAAGAGATTTTTATGCCCCTTATAGGTGCCTCAGTTTTGGTTGGCGCTGCTGTTGCCTTAGCCGTTAAGAATACCTTAAGCGATGCGGTGGCGGGTATATTTCCTCCTGTTAGACAGGCACTTTAATATTGGTGACGAAATTGAGACGATGAAATATAGAGGAGAGATCATCGATGTCACGCTCAGAAAAACGCGCTTAAAGACCGACGATGGAACAATAGTTGTATTACCAAACGGAAAAATAGATTCTTCTGGATGGGTGTTACACGAGAAAAAGACCGAGAGGGAATAGAAGTAAAGTAAAGGATTATTGCGATATTTCGAGCATCCTCTCTATCGCTTTCCTCGCGGGTCCCATGATTTCCTTCTTAACAACCACTTCTGGCTTCTCTTTCTCTAATGCCACTTCTATTTTCTCCAACGTGTGCATCTTCATCTGTGGACAGACGGCAGTAGTAGAGATAGGATAGAATTTCTTCCCCGGTGCTTCCTTTTCGAGCCGGTGCAGTAGCCCGACCTCAGTGCCAATCAAAAATTCCGCATCCTTCACTTCTTTGCAAATCCGCACCATGCCACTGGTTGAAGCGATGTAATCCGCGTGGTCTTGAACTTCGGGGATGCATTCTGGATGAACAATGATTTTTGCTCCCGGGTGCGCTTCCTTCGCTTTTATCAGGTCTTCGAGTGCGATTTGATGATGTGAAGGGCAGAGCCCGTGTTCGGGAACGGAAATAATCTTTTTTGACGTTGTCTTCTGTGCATGATATGCTAAGTTGTGGTCAGGACCAAATAATATAGTTGAAGCGTCCATTGCATCAACTATTTCCTGAGCATTCGCAGAGGTGCAGATGCAATCGGCAAGTGCTTTGCTTTCCGCAAGCGTATTTACGTAGAGGACAACTTCGGCATCGGGATACTCTCGCTTCGCTACAAGCAAGTCATCGGCGAACAATTGCTGTGCCATCGGGCATATCGCACCGGCATCAGGAATAATTACTTTTTTATCGGGATTCAATATCGCTGCGGTTTCTGCCATGAAATCAACGCCGCAAAAGATGATGATGTCAGAAGTCGTCTCCATCGCCTTCCTCGCAAGCTCTAATGAGTCGCCCACGAACTCCGCTATGTCCTGAACCTCTGCGCGCTGGTAGTTATGAGCTAAAATAATCGCATTTTTATCTCGTTTTAACCTTTCTATCTTCTCTACCCGCTCTATGCTCTCTTTCTTCATTTCCATATAATTAATATCTACGATAAATGTTAAGATTTCATTTCACATATCCTTTCCAGAACTCAGTGGTAGCTTCATCAGAATCTCTACCTCTGGAATACCATCTCGAAGACCATGCTAATACACGTATCATATCTATGTTCTTCTTTTCTATCGTTGCATTTACATTCATACTTCGCAGGAGCAATGGAAACGGATACGAATACGAATACCCCTGCGTAATCGCTTTAATCAAATTAGTCTCGCCACTTGCAACGACTATTTTTATCTCGTTTTTATATTCACCTAATAGTGCTTCAAAAGCGTCTCGTGCCTTCTCGGCGTGATGTCGGATGTCCTCCTCTCTGAGCCGTTCAAATCTTCGCTGACTCCATCCCCCTTTTGCGTGCTTCTCCTTTACACTACTGCGAACAATCTTGTAATCAATAAACGCTTCTCTGTTTGATATTCCG
Source organism: Methanosarcinales archaeon (assembly GCA_009618475.1). Classification (GTDB taxonomy): domain Archaea; phylum Halobacteriota; class Syntropharchaeia; order Alkanophagales; family Methanospirareceae; genus WJOV01. Next base: position 2,724 of record WJOV01000164.1, read on the forward strand.
ATAAATGTCGCCCCTGCATGTGTCAATACGATGCAAACTATCTGATTTGAATACAATATTTCTTGCAACTGTTTGGTTTCAAAGGCATGGCCAAGTCTCCATTCTGATTCGCGTATCGGAAACGGTGGTGTCACAATCATGGAAACAATTCCTATCCTGTTCAGGTCATAGAAGAGTGCCATACCCGTTGGGGACTCAATCCGTTGCATCCGGTGTTTGACTTCCTGGTCAAGCGCAACGGTGCTTTCAAATCCATCCAGGTCATGGATTGATTCTTCCGGACGCAGGTAGACCGTAACAAGATTTTCGTTCTTCGACCTGATCGAACCAATCCGAAACAGTAAGTCACAAGATTGGGCATTTGTCACTGTGAAAGAGCGAGTTCGGTTGAAGGTTATTTGCTTTTGCTCCTTCTGTTTTTCAAGTTCGTGTTCGAGATATTCTATCCTGCTCGCTGCTTTTTTCAATGCCAAATCCGCTCCTTGTTTATCAGATACCGCCTTTTTTGTTTGTATATCCCGTTTCGATAATCGTGTAGATAACAACTTATTTTCGGATTCAAGCTCGTTAATGCGTGTTTGCAGTACTTCAATCTGCGTTTGTAGTTCTTTCCGGCCAAACAACCTGTTGAACATCTGTCTTTGGGTGGTGAAATATACCTTCTATTTGCAGTTTAGTATTGGTTGGCGCAGGTACTTAAAAGTTTAATTTAAGTACGGCTTTTAAATTTCGCACTACTCGGTATCCAAATATGATAAACAAAGAAAACCAATGAAAGGAACCTACGTGCTAATCATAGAAAATCATGCAGACACAGAAGTGGAAATAGGCAAAATAGGAAGGATAGAGTTAAAAAAAGGTTTTTATGCTTATGTCGGCTCTGCTCTTTCGGGATTGGAGCAAAGAATAGAAAGGCACTTGCGTGCAGTGGGCAAGAACAAGAAATTGCACTGGCATATAGATTATTTCCTGGCGTGTCCCACGGTGGGAGTAAAGGAAGTGGTATTCGCAGAAACGGATGCGAGGAAAGAATGCGAAATCGCTGCTAACATGCACCTGAAGAAGGGGGTGGGATCAATAGAAAACTTCGGGTGCACTGATTGCTCATGCAGAAGCCATTTGTTCTTCTCTAAGAGCTTAGCCAGGCTAAAAGAGCACATCTACAAAAGTTTCTATGAATCGGGGCTCGAACATTTCCTCGCTACAAAAATAAACCCTGTATGAGCAATCATTCTATGCTCAGGTCGCATACTTCTTCCCTTTATTTCCCATCCCCGCAGACCTACCTCATAAATACCCATCACACGAAAGCTTCTCTCGTATTTCAATTCCAGCCGTTTCGATAGCTTGTATATTTGCAGCACGGTGGGATTGTAGCAAAGGAGTATTCCACCGTTTCTTAGCGATTCCTCTACGTGCTTCAGCACTCTCCAGGGCTCTTGAAGGTCCAATAATATTCTATCCAATTCTTTCTCTTCTATGCCTTCATAAACGTCCTTATCCTTTAATACCAGCTTTCCCGAACCCCCTGCACTTTCTACCTTACCGAAGAAAGTTTCTATGTTTTTTCGTGCAATCTCCAGAAATTCCTTCCTCCTTTCATACGATACCACTTCTCCATCGTTGCCCACCGCACGAAGCAAAGCCATTGTAAGAGCTCCTGAACCCGTTCCCGCTTCTAACACCTTTGCGCCCGGGAATATGTCCGCGAGCATTAAAATGGCTGCGATGTCCTTGGGGTAGATTATCTGCGAACCCTTCCTCATCTTCGATATGTATTCTGCTAAAGCGGGTCGGACGACCAAAAGAGTTTCACCAAGCGACGACTTTACAGTGCTTCCGTCCTCCAATCCTATTATATCATCATGCAAAACCGTGCCACGAGTGAAAGAGAAAGAGGAACCTGCTTTTAATAAAATCTGGTATCTTTTATCCTTTTTGTCTATCAGGTGCACGAGTTCGCCTTCTTTTATACGCTTTAACATGGTTCTTTGTTCTCGTTTTGAGCATTTTTAAACCACAGATTACACGGATTACACGGATTTTCACGAGGAATCTGTTTTAAATTCAATTAGTTTTATAGCTTTTAAATATGCAAAGATAGGACAAAAAAGAAATGTTCGACATCACGCATAAAGGACTGAAAATAGCTATGGAAAGCTGCGACCAGGCAGAGATTTATGGAGAGAGGGGCGATGTTTTAAGCATAGACCTTGAGCGAGAAGAAGTGAAAAAGGTGAAGCACGTGAAAAGCACAGGCATCGGAGTGCGAGTGGTAATATCAAATAAAATAGGATTTTCATACACTACGGCTTTGGAAAACGCGAGAATAGAAGAATGCGTGGAGCATGCGATAAAACAGGCGAGGGTATCCGAAGAAGACCCATATTTTTCCGGCTTACCTGAAGCTGCGGCATTAAAGCATAGCTACGAGAAACCGGAAAAAAGTTTTGATAAACGAATAATTGACCTTCTTGGAGTTGAGGGCGGGAGCGAGGATGCGATAGAATATTGCAAAGAGATGCTAACGGGGATGAAAGAGTATGAGGTAAGAAAAGGGGTTAGATGCAGACCAACAGAAGGCAGTTTCGCCGCTGCTTTCGATGAAACCTACATTTTGAATTCCGAAGGTATCGAAACTGGTGATACAGGCACTTACGTCTCCGCGGGGATAATGGTTGTGGCAAGTGAAGATGGCGGCGAGGAGACTCCAGGAGCCGAAGGCAAGGTAAGCAGGATGCTCAGCGACATGGATTTTGGATGGATAGGTAGGGAGGCGGTGAAAATAGCGGTGGACAGCTTAGGCGGTAAGAAGCTAAAAACAAAGACGATTCCTGTCGTTTTATCGCCCAGAGCGGTGCAAAGTCTTTTAGCTTACACCTTGATTCCACAACTGAGCGCCGAGAACGTGCAGCGAAAACAATCGCCCTATCACGGTAAAAAAGGCGAGGAAATAGCTTCTGAGATTCTTACCATTATAGACGATGGCACGATGCCGTTAGGTGTAAATAGCAGAAAGATGGATGGCGAAGGCGTTCCCTCACAGTCCACAAACTTACTGGAAAAAGGCGTGCTAAAAAATTTCTTATACGATTCTTACACCGCCGGTAAAGACGGTGTGGAAAGCACGGGTAACGCAATAAGAGGTTTCGATAATTTGCCGACCCCGGGGGCTACGAATTTCATCATAAACGGAATAAGCAGAGCTTCTAAGGACGAAATGTTCAGCGAAATAAGCGAAGGACTGTTTATAAACGATATAATAGGTGCGCATACGGCTTCACGCGCATCCGGTGACTTCTCCGTCGTTGCACAGAATGCTTATGGCATTAAAAAAGGCGAGTTGTTTCCCGTTAAGCAGGTGATGGTCGCTGGAAACATGCAAGAGGTATTGAAACAAGTGGAAATGATTGGGACAGACACAAGGCAGATTTATAATGTCGTTTCTCCTTCTATTATGGTGTCGAAGGTGCAGGTGGTGGCGTGAACCCTTCTTTAATACGGAACTCTTTTTATTCCCACCACATCATCAAAAAACCAAACAACCCCATCATCACACCTCAAACAGCTCAGCCAATTTCATCTTTACCTCTTCAATTTTCTCCTCTTTCAACCTGGCAACAACCTTTGCGATCATCCTCTTTTCAATCGTAAATATAGAATCAACCTTCACATAACTTTCAACCTCTAAAAACCCATTCTCTACGTCTTTATTCGTTATTTTAATTGCCCACACTCTCTTGGGTTTAGACGTTATCCTCAGGACAACGACATCAAAAGAAGTTGAATTATATCGAGAATTGCTTATCACAAGTGCAGGCCGGAATTTAAATCTTTTCAAGTCGCTGTAGGAGAAATCTATCAGAACAATGTCTCCCTGTTCCATCTCACTCTTCGGCAAGCTTTTTCGCTGCATATTCTTTCCAGACATCGTCCGAGTTCTCCCAATCTATCTCCATTTTCACCCTCTGGAAAACAATTTTGCCACCTTCTGCGGATACTGCCAAATAATCGCCTTTATCAATCCCAAACTCCTCTCTTATTTGTTTCGGAAGCGTTATCAACCCTTTTGAAGATACTTTTACCAGCATCTTTGCATCACCAATTATAACTTAGATTCTAAGAATATAAAGCTAACATTCTACCTCCCCGTTTTATGTCTCTCGTATTTCCAAATATTCCTGCTCTAATAATGAGTTCATTTTTCCATGCCCCTAAATTTTGCAACTTCAACATCCAACTTTTCAAAATGCTCGTCATCGGTAACCACCTTTGCTTCAACGAAGTGAGCGCTTGCCGCTATCAAAGCATCTGCAATTGGAATAGCCTTAATCTTATAGTAAAGATAGTAAATCTCAGTCAGTGTAATGGCACTTACGAATCCTTCTGCTTTGTTTTCATCTATCTCTCCCAAAATCCTCTCTACAAAATCCGCACCCACTTCGTTATTGAAGAACGCAATTAAAGCTTTAGTATCCAGAAGGTATTTCATGGAGCTTCCTTTCCCCTTTCAAATTCTTCATCCCATTCCTTCCTTATTTTTTCGACCTCCTCAGATGCACCCTCTAATTTATCTATGCCTCTTAATTTCGATAATTTCACAATCGGCTTTAGTATTACCTCATCATGTCCTATCGCATCTATCAATAATTTGTCACCCCTCGATAGCCCTAACTCTCTTCTGATCCATACGGGAATAACAATTTGCCCTTTCGAAGATAGCTTTACAATTTCCATTTTTACCACATTTAATATATAGGTAAGGACATTATTTAAAGTTTTACTTTACCGCATATTCATGGAAAATAAGTCCCGGATTTTAGAAAATACCTGATTATGGGACAAGCTCTACAACGAGCAGCACCACAAAAATTCTATCTCGAAAGAGTCCAAAGGGTGCATTACCGTGTAGGTCCCCAGGCAGAATGTAGGT
>WJOV01000144.1 GCA_009618475.1 Methanosarcinales archaeon
GCTATCCCGCTAACGTAGTTCCTTAATAAAGTGGGGAGAATCCTAATTCCAAGCTTCGCGGAAATAACAGTTTCTTTGGTAAAGCTTTCTTTTCTAAAGAAAGGTTTGTCTATAACTTCAATATCCAGCTCTTTGCAGGTTTCCCTGATAATATCTTCCGCCGCTTCCGCGACCTCTCCCTCCAATACCTTCCCTCTGTATTTCGGCGAAAAAACTAAATGGTCCGTTAGTAGAGACACTGTGTGTCTGTCATGCCTGAACTCATGCTGCGCTACCCTGTCCTTCTTCGCCTCCACTTCACCCATCTCTCTTTAAGGTAACTACTAGATACGTCAAATCACTATAAAAGCTTTTCTGTTTCTTTTCTTCTCGAAAACAACCGATACGACAGCTCTATTCACGAAACAAAGCAAAAAAGTCCGGTGAAGTTGGTAAATCAAGGCAATATAAAAGAAATCAAACTCGAAAATTCGCGACAACCCTTAAAATCGAAAAACAAGAATTTTGTCCCGACAAACTTTCCAAAAAGATCAAGGAGAAAGGAAATTGAATGCTTCTAAAAGAGTTTTATCCGATCACAACCCCCCACGCCACAAATTTCAACTCTTAAAATTATTTTAGCTTTCCCAGCCACGGTTCTTTAACAACTCTAAGATATTTTACGATTGCTCATTTCAGAGGCCCTTACCAGGCGTATTTCTTCATAAGAATAATCATCACCCAGCTTTTCTTTTATAGGTGCTAATCTCTCGCTACCCAGAATTGACATCGCCCTTATGATATGCTCTTGCCTATAAATATCAACGAATTTATCAATAGAAATTTCTTCGTCCGATAAAATTAGTTTTTCCATATGTGATGCTATCGTGCTTATTGCCAGATTTCTTTTCTGAGCGATTTCCTCAATTGTTAAATTTTGTTTGTAAAGTTCCAGTGTTTCTTGCAGCGTAGATGTCTTCATTGTTTTGATTTTGACCGGTGTTGGATTATAGTCGCGTACGTTGATTGCTTTGGGCTCAACATTATGTTCCTTACAATAATCAACAATTTCTTTTACGAATAATTCTCCGTATTTCTCTAATTTGCTTTCACCAACGCCGCCGATCTTCCGAAAATCTGATAGACTTCGCGGGAACTGGGTTGCCATCGCCTTCAAACACGAATCGTGAAAGATGATATACGGTGGCATATCCTCTGCATCAGCGAGTCCCTTCCTCAAACTTCTTAAAATTTCAAATAAACCGTGATTGAAGTCCACATCGAAATATTTTTGCGCTATCTGAACTTCTTCTGCCGGCTTGGTCAACAAAACCCTTTCTTTTTTGGATAAAATATCGCGACTCCGCGGTGTCAGTTTTACGATTGGGTATTTGTCACCTTCCGATTTCAGATACCCGAGTTGAACGAGTTCCCTGATAAAAGCCTGCCACTGCTTTTTTGCGTATTCTTTGCCAGTACCATAAGTTGTTAAAGTATCGTGCAGATTGCGAATTATTTTTTGACTCTTTGAGCCGCACAAAACATCAGCGATGTAACTTATCCCGAACCGTTCCCGAACCTGAGAAACGCACGATATGACCTTTTGAGCGATAAATGTTCCATCAATCGTTTCTTTCGGCTCCAGACAATTATCGCAATTCCCGCAATTCGTTTCATGATACGCTTCACCGAAATAATCCAATAAAATTTTCCTGCGACATGTTCTGCTTTCACAAAAATTAACCATGTCAAGCAATTTCTTATATCCAATTCGCTTTTCTGTTTCATCTCCTTTTTGCTCGATGAAATACTCTATTTTTCGCTTATCGCCGTGACCGAAAAAGAGAATGCAATCGCTTCTAAGTCCGTCTCTGCCTGCCCTTCCTGTCTCTTGATAATAGCTCTCAAGATTTTTAGGTAAATCGTAATGTATCACAAAACGTATATTCGACTTATCCACGCCCATTCCAAAGGCTATTGTTGCCACGATTATCTCAACATCGTCTTTAACAAATTTATCCTGCGTTTCAGTCCTTAAATCCGCTCCCAAGCCTGCGTGATACGGTAAAGCGCGAAAACCGTCTTTTTGTAGTTTATTTGCCAGATCATCGGCAGATTTACGGCTGTAACAATAAATTATCCCTGGATCTCTTTTATGGTTCTTTAAATTTAAATACTGGAGCAATTGGTGATAGGCATTATCTTTTGGTTTAACCTGGTAGAATAAATTTTCCCGGTTTAAACTCGCTTTATATATCTTTGAATTGGTTAGCCTTAACTGTGTTATAATATCCTTTTGTACCTCGGGGATAGCGGTTGCGGTCAGTGCAATTAAAGGAGCTTGAGGAAAATGCTCTTTAAGCAATTTCAACTGACGGTATTCTGGTCTAAAATCATGCCCCCATTCTGAGATGCAGTGGGCTTCATCAACGGCAATCAAACTGATATTCAAACGCTGTAAGAATAGCAAGAAGTCGGGTAGCATTATTCTTTCGGGAGCCACATAAAGAATGCTGATTCTGTTCTCCAGCAATTCCAATTTTATGTGTTGTATCTCATCAAAACGCAAAGAGCTGTTGATATATGCTGCCGCAATTCCATTTGCTTTTAACCCATCGACCTGGTCTTTCATTAAGGCAATAAGCGGTGAGACAACGATCGTCACACCGTCCAAAAGAAGGGCTGGTAATTGATAACATAAAGATTTACCTCCACCCGTTGGCATCAGGGCAAAAACATCGTTTTTTAGCAGAATATCCTTGACGATCTCCTCTTGAAGAGGAAGGAATGAAGTATAACCAAAGTATTTTTGTAGTGCTTGATACGCTAATTCCATGTTAACCGCCTTTCCGTAATACGCCTCTCTATAATCCGGGAAAGCATGTAAGCCGGAGACCTGTAGCCCTTGCGGATATTTAAAAAGCCCCATAAGCGGCTCATTTCGCTATCCCCGGACCTCCCGCACCCCGGATAGTATATCCCGTGCCTCGTGGTCTGACAATAGGACCTGAGCCAGGATAATCGTATCTGTAAGGCGAGTAGTATCCATAGCCACCACCGCATACCCAAAAGAAACCCCAGGGGTAATACCTCGTTCTCTCTTCGACTACACGAGTTGCATTTACCGCCGCCGTCTCATTATCAGCAGTAACGTTGAAGAACTCTTTCCGGAACGTTTCGTTTATCAGCGCTTTTTCTTTCAGCGCAAGCACTTCGTCGTACGATTCCCTCGCCTCTACGTTCACTGTCGCATCTCGTGGTCCACTCAACCTGTGTTGAGGATACTTTATCGCATATATCGTCCCTGCAAGAGGTGCAGCATGCTCAATCTCTGCAGGTTCTCCCGATTTAAACCTGACATTACTATTCAGTGATACATAGTCAGTTCCTTCCACACGAATCTTGAATACATCCTCTTCATAATCGTCTGACCCCGCTGCTATACAAACATATTTGCTGCGCCCGTCGGAATAAGTCGTAACGTAAGCAACTATATCACCATTTGCAGCCGAGAACCATGAATATTCCCAGAACGGCTCCCATGCACCACTCCTCTCGCGTTCTATCGCAATTGTGACAAAGCCTATCTCCTCTAATTTGTCGTGCACCGTTTTATCAATATCCTTCGCCTCTATTCCATATTTGTACATCATCCCGGCAACGCCATTTTCATGCACCTTCTGTGCACTGTAATGGTCTATCGAATCTCCGCCAAGCGAGTGATAGCCGAGGTATGAAACTAAAGAAAGAGCTATTTGTTGGTCTTCTGTGTATTTCGGAGGTGCGAAGAGGAAAGAAGTCGCACCGGCTGTGAATATTACTAAGACGATTAGTGTTACTATTATACCTATTGCAGGAACTATTATGTCTTTCGTTTCTTGTTTCATGCCATTATTACCGCCATTGCCACCACCGAAACCGCGACGTATAAAACACCTGAGAGTATCCCTGCTGCGATGTTCCCGTTACTTATCGCCTCTTGCAGTTTTATCTTCGGCACTAATAACATATCAAACGCGAAGAAGAGGAGTGTAGCAACGAGCGAAACCCCTATGCTCCATCCAATTGTTGAGGCTATGTCATGAACCAGCGAACCAATTCCTGGTGACATAATCGTCGCCGCAACCACCATACCTATGCCGAGCAACATCAAACTGAAAAAAATCGCAACTGCGCTATTCTTTCCTTCTATCGCTTCCTGTAAATCGAACTTCCGGAACACAAGAATATCGTAAACTTTCACCAACAGCATGCTAAGACCTACCCCTATTACCAGCCATAAGAGTGCTACCCACGCCGTTATTATCATTTCATTTACCATTTTATTCACCTCCTATTATTTTATCCAATACAATCTCCGCTTTACCGCCCAGCATATTTTCCATGAACTCCAGAACCTTTTTCGCATCTCCACGCCCACATGACATCACCTCCACGAATATCGAATTCTCTTCCGGATACGTATGGATGGCAATATGGCTCTCGGCAAGCAATGCAACCGCGGTCAGTCCCTGGGGCGAGAACTTATGGCTGACGGTTTTCAGTAACGTCAAATCCATCAGCTTCGCCGCTTTCTCTAACATCCCTTCCATCAACGCTATATTTTCCAACTTCTCCAGACTGCAATCCTTTATTAGTCCTATAATAGCTTGAATCCTTGCCATTTCTCTTCTCCTCACCCGGGGACCAACCCCTCTCCCTTGAACACCAAAATTGCCTCCTCGTAGCTCAAATCCTCAGGCGGAAGTGTCAAATCCGGCTTTGGGAACACTTCCTCTTCGTCCAGCACCTCGTCCATCTCGATGTCTTCACCCACGAGCAGCCCCCTCGACCTTATCAGTTCAAATATCTGCGGATATAGTTCGTTGAACTTCTCTTCTGCAAACTCCCCGCGTTCATTAAGAGCTGCAAGTTCGTTGTCCGGCTCGTTTATCTTGCTCAATATCTCCTCTTTGTTCGCTGCCGGGAACGCCCACGTCCCGCCACCAGAAATACCAATTAATAAGTATTCACGCGACATTTTCTTCACTTCCCCTTCAGCTCCTCGTCAAGTGAGGAAAGCGACCCTGAGACTTTCAGTTCTCGCTCGATTTCGCTTGTCCCCAAGTCCTCAGTCCCCGCAGCAGTGCCGAGTTCCCCCGATGCCTCCGCCCTCGCTTCTTCCATCCGAATCTTCTCCGTCATCCGCTGCACTGTTAAATCAACATCACCAATCTCGCCGTCTATTCCTGAGAGCGCTTCGTTAACGCGCTTACCCGCCTTCGCCATCGCGTAATCGGATTTTAAATCTGCTCGCTTATCTGCAAATCGCTGAATCTTCGCGTTTAAATCCACCTGCTTGTCCTTCAGCATCCTCACCTTCTTCTCCATCTCCGCAACGGACTGCTGAAGCAGCGGTATTCGCTCCCTCGTCCTCGTCTCCTCCTCCAACAGTTGCGCCGCCGCACTGTTCAGTTGCTCCACCTGCAGTTCCGCCTTCTCGCGCTTCTCGCCCTCTAACTCCGCCACTCTCTCCTCTAACGCCACCGCCCGCTTTCTGTACTCCAACGCCTTGTTGTGCACCGAGCCCACCTTCTTCTGCGCCTCGTTCAATTCCCGCTTCTTCAGGTTCTTCGCCGCGATTGAATCCCGCACTGCGACCGCCACCTTCTTATTCTCCTCAACCAATTTCTCGTGTGCGTAGTCAAGCTGTTCCGCCGGATCTTCAAACCGCTCTACTATTTTGCTCATCTTCGCTTTAGCCACATTTGAGAACCTATCAATCAATCCCATCTTCCATCACCCCTAAAAAAGTTCCAAACTTCTCCTCGATACTTCATTTCCCCTATATACTTCCAGCCTTGCCCCTGCGGGCTTTTCCAAGCTAAGGATTTCTCCTGTTCGTTCGAACTCGCAATCCGCATACGTTACCTGCGTTCCAGCAGCAATATCCCATGGGAAAAGCCCTTCAACAGCGACAATCCGTGCTTTTCCCACCTCGTTCACCTTCACTTTTTCTCCTTGAAAGTCAAATACAACCCCTTCTTTTAGTTCATCGGGGTCTGGTGCATCCGCAGATTCGACTTCGTCAAGTAATTCAAGTGTCGTCCCCTCCTTTGATAACCATTTGTGCTCTTCCGTGTCAGAGAACTCCAAATAGAACTCTTCCCAGCGCCCTCCGCCCCAGTCATATACCAGCCTTCCAAGCACGGTGAAATCTAATCCATCTATCGTTCCGATACTGCCTTCTCTTAATTCTTCTGATTTAGTATCTACTTTACCCTCTCCCCGCTGCTTCTTCCTTTTTTCTCTTTTGATTTCAAGTATCCTCTTGCTTCGCTCGAATAATCCCATTATAAACTTTCTTATCTTTGACTTATAATGTATTAAGTAGGTATATATGTTTTTCTGAAGTCAATTCATTCTATACCTATTTCATGGGCGGGGAACCTCATAGCTTATAAGCGAAACAAAGATAAAGGAATAGACCCATCGTGGACGGCAGTAGCGACCAGTGCTCCTTTTACTCCTATCTCCGCCATTTTACGCACATCCTCGCAATTCCTAACGCCACCACCGCAAAGAACGTCATGCTCAGACACCTCCACGGCACGAGCGAGGAAATCAAAGTCTATTCCACTTTTCGTTCCTACTCTATCCAGTTCCAGCACGATTACATCCCCTACTGAATACTCATTCAACTCCTTTATTAACAACAGAGGGTCAATCTTCATCCTCTTATCGCCTGTCAGCACTTCTCTATTGAATAGGTCAACACTCACGCTTATATCTTTTAAAATACCGCTCTTAGCTGCATCGCAAATCAATTCCATAGATGCCGTTTCGGTTCCTAAAATAAAGTTATCGGCTATCCCTGCTTCAACAGCTTCTTTCAGGTCTTCCAGCCGCTTCACACCATATTCTACCGTTATTCTTGTCTTTTTGGTTTTAGTTCTTAGCCCCTTTATTATTCCTTTGTTATCGCCAGTGCCCATGAGCCTGTTCAGGTCCGCGATATAAACTTCATCAGGTTTTATCTCCTCGATGACATGAACAGGGTCAGACGACCTAACGATAGAACTAAAGAGCTGAATCGGCTCGTACTTCTCTCGTTCGCCCCTCTTCGCATGCACTACCCTACCATCGAGCAAATCCAATGCCAGAATCAGTCGGAAGTTCATCTATCTCTCCTTTTCTATTTTTTAAAGAAATGTTTATGATAAAGGGATAGGCGATGCAAAAACGAAAAGAAGAATTTTCCTTTAAGTATCATCCGAATGCGTACTTAGAGCGGAGAAGAAACGTTGCAAAGGGATTAAAGGCGAGGACAAAGATACTTGAGGTGCTGGCAGCGGAAATGAGTGAAAGTGAAGAAGTGCGTGAAAAAGAAGTCACGATAAAAGCAATATCGAGCCCGGCAGCTATGAGTTATTCCTCTTCTTTACATCACTTACGGCTCTTGGAGGAAGAAAAGATAGTGAAACGCGAAGGTAAGAGACCGTATAAGTGGAAGGTAACGGGAAAAGGACAAAGGAGCCTTGATGAACTCGGTTTGGACTTGGAAAAGTTGAAAGCAGAGGGTTAAAAATTTTCTTTTAGTAAAGCTTTTCTTTCTAAGAAAAGGTTTGTGATAAAAATGAAGGAAGAATTGTTAATGATTCCGGGACC
>WJOV01000147.1 GCA_009618475.1 Methanosarcinales archaeon
ATGGGCGTGTTTGAGCGGGAAGAGAAAGGCGAGGATTTACCGTTAATAACCGGCTTTTACAACGTTTTTCAGGAAACGCTGATAGGGAGTTTGACGAAAGGAGAGATTTGTTGACTTATATGCTCAAACCATCACTTACGGGCTGTTCGCAGCTAAGACGATGGCGAAAGAGCAGGAAATTGACAAGGATAGTGCATGGCGATTTATCCCCGGAAAAGTGCCTTTGCTCAAGGACGTATTCTATTCCTTCAGCGGTCCAAATACTCCGGAGTCGTTAAGCGGACCTGTTGATGACATCCTGAGAGTGTTAAATAAGACGGATATTTCAGCTATTTACGAGGAGTCGTTCCGTCAAAAGAAAGACCCGGTGATTCATTTTTACGAGACTTTCCTCAACGCGTATAATCCGGAAGAGAGGGGAAAGCTGGGCGTTTACTATACTCCGGTACCCGTGGTTTCTTATATCGTGAGGTCAATCCACATATTGCTAAAGCGTAAATTTAAAAAGACTAAAGGGCTGGCAGAGGAAGATGTGACGCTTCTTGACCCCGCTGCTGGCACTTTGACTTTTATAATTCGTGCTATCAGAGAGGCGTTAAGTGAATTGAAAGAATCTCATTCAGGGCTCGTTCCCTTACAAATAGAAAATCATATTCTACCGAATTACTTTGCTTTTGAACTTCTCATCGTTCCTTACATAATCGGGCATCTCAGAGCGGCTATGGTCCTGGAAAGGGAGTTTGATTATAAATTAAAGGAAAATGAACGGTTTCGGTTTTATCTTACAAATAGCCTGGAGATGAGAGAGCCGAAGCAAGCGTTGCTGCTTCCTGAGCTTACTGAAGAAGGAAAAGAGGCAAAAAGGGTGAAGGGGGAGGTGTCTATTCTGGTTGTGCTGGGGAATCCTCCTTATTCCGTGAGTTCGGAGAACAAGTCGGAGTTTATCGAGAATTTGATGGAGGATTACAAGAAGGACGTGAGGAAAGAAAAGAATATCCAACCTCTTTCTGACGATTACATAAAGTTCATCAGGTTTGCACACTGGAAGATAGACCAAACAGGTAAAGGAGTCGTGGGGTTTATCTCTAATAACTCGTATCTTTCGGGGATAATCCATCGAGGGATGCGAAAGGAACTGCTTAAAACTTTTGGCGAGATTTATATCTTGAATTTGCATGGGTCATCGAGAATAGGAGAGAAAACGCCAGAAGGCGGCAAGGATGAGAATGTTTTTGATATTCAGCAAGGAGTGGCAATTGCGATTTACGTCAAGTTAGAGAAGCCGCTTAAGAAAAAGAAAGTTTATTATGCGGACGTTTGGGGATTGAGAAAAGAGAAATACAAATATCTTCGCAAGAATGATGTAACGAGCACGGATTGGCAGGAACTCGAGCCAAAAGAGCCTTATTATTTCTTTGTGCCAAAAGATTTCGCATTGCAGGAGGAGTATGAGAAGTTCTGGAAGGTGACTGATATTTTTAAGGTGTGGTCGAGTGGGGTGAAGACTAGAATGGACAAATTTATGGTTGCTTTTTCTAAAGAAGAGTTATTTCAGCGTTTGAAGATCTTTGTTGGAAATCTCTCGGATGAGATAGTCAGTGGGTCCCTGAGAATAAAGGACACAAAGTACTGGAGTATCAAGAAGGCAAGAGAGGAAGTTCGTAAGGTTGATTTCGGAAGCAAAATAGTACCTTACGCTTACCGCCCTTTTGGCAACCAATTTGTTTTCTATTTTCCGAATATTATTGAAAGAGGAGATGCGAGGGAACCGTTAATGAAGCACTTTTTGAAAGAAAATGTCGCTCTTGTCTCAACGAGGATATTATCACAGCCACCTTTTAAGCATGTGTTTGTTTCAGACTCTATCTCAGATATGTGTTTGATTTCAATAAAGACCAAAGAGGCTTCGTACTACTTCCCTCTCTATCTCTACCCTGACAAACCCAAGGGAGAAACAGAACGCACCTCGAACTTCACTGCCGAGTTTTTACAAGCCGTAAAAGAAGCATTAGGCACAGAGCCAACGCCAGAAGAGACTTTTTATTACATCTACGCCGTTCTTTACTCGCCTACTTACCGCAAACGCTACGAGGAATTTCTGAAGATAGATTTTCCTCGGGTTCCGTTGCTGAAGGATTATGAGAAGTTCAAGAAACTGAGCGAACTTGGTAAGGAATTGGTAGAACTTCATTTGCTCAAACATCCCGCGCTTCAAGAAGGAGATAGAGAAATAGGATTTCCAAAGAGTGGCTCGAATAAGGTGGAGAAGGTGAAGTATGATGAGAAAACGGAGAGAGTTTATTTCAATAAAGAGCAGTATTTTGAGGGCATTTCTAAAGAGGTGTGGGATTATCGAATCGGTGCTTATCAGGTAGCAGAGAAGTATTTGAAGGATAGGAAAGGGCGAGAATTGTCTATGGGGGAGATTGAGCATTATATGAAGGTGGTGAAGGCGATTGAAAGGACGATTGAGGTGCAAGGGAGGGTGGATGAGGTTTTAAAAAATTGAACTTTTTATTGAGAAGGAAGACAAAAGGATATATGTGAAAAAATATATTGTTAGGGGTTGTGAAGATGCCGTAACCAAGGCATTGAACGAGCACGGCTTGGCGTGCATCCTTGGCATACCTGGCGTCGGAAAGACGGCTACCGCAAGATATATCGCTTTGAAGAGGAGGAAGCAAGGGTTTATTCCAATCATATTGACCTCTGCTGACACTGACATTACACTGAAAGACCGGTTAATTGAGTTCGCTGATGAAAGAGGAGATAAACACACAGTCCTTCAAATTCCAATTGCTGCTTACAATAAAATAGATAACGATTTAGCGAAAAGCATAGCAGAGGCGATTGCAAAGGTTGTGAATGCCACGTTGGAAGATAAAATTCTGGAAAATGTTTCCAGAATTACAGAAAAGAGTGATTTAGTGAAAAAATTTGCTGATGTTATTAAAGGGGTAGGAAAGAAATTGGATATTCCAAGAGAAATTGTTGAAAATGCTAAAAGCACATTAAAGGAAGTTTCAAATTTTGTAGATATTGAAGAGTTTGTCAAATATGGTGCGGATTTCTGCTCATGCTTTTTGCTCGGTGTGGACGTCGTGAAATTAGCAGAGAAGTTGAAGGGAAAAGGCGGGGTGCTTAAACTGAAAAAGAAGATTGTTGTCATAATTGATGACCTGGCAGATTTCAAATTCGGTGATGGCGCTGCCTTGCTCAGACTCGAGGACTGGCTGATAAAAAACGGTGCGAAAGTTCTACTCATTAGACGGATAAATCTTGAGGAAGAGTTCATGGGAATTTCAAAAGAAACAAACGATTCTTATGTTAGATATACCAACAAAATCCTTGCGGGTTCGAGAGATGCGAGAGTATTTGAGGGTAAAAGGCAAGTAGTTTTTATGGCTACACCAGATTTTGACACTTTTAAGGAGATAATTGAAGCGAATGTTGAAGAAAGACTCAAACCTGAAGACATTGGGAGTTTATTTCAAGTCTCTGGAGGATTGCCTACGCTTGCAATTTTAATGCAAGACATCGGTGTTAAATACGGCGAGGAGACAGAGATAGACATTTATTCTTCATTAGAAGAAGCCAAAACAGATGTGGAGAAAGCAAGAGCAACACTGAATGTCATCCGGAACGGTATTAGAAGTGTTTATGAAGAGGCAAAGAGGGCGAATCTTGCTCTCCTTGCCTTGTTCGTTCAACCTACTGCCTGTGAAGAACTTGAAACATTATGCAAGAGCAGCGAAATTGAGAAAGTCTTTGGGCGGTTGAATTGTAGTCAAAACCTCGACAGCAACAAGCAAATTGTTAAAATCCGTAAAGAGGCGTGGGTTGATGGTAAAAGGAAATACTACGAATTGAACGATAATTGGATGCACATGCGCCTATTTCTGGATGTTTTGTGCGATAAGGAAGAAGGGGTGAGGCGAGAAGTTGAAACCGTCAGAAGCACTCTTCTTGATATTATGAGTGAGGCTTCGGAAAAAGCAGCGTGGACTGGGAGAATGCTCCTTTGCGCTTTGAATAATATAGAAAGGCTGAAAGACCAAGCGGACGATAACACCATGAGACAAGCATTATATTGGGGAGAGTATGCTTTAGTTCACTACCCAAAATGGGGATTTGAGTTCGTGCCCACAGTTCTTGAACTTGCTGTAAAAATAGAAAGTGATGAATTGCTTGCTTCCTCTTACGCATCTGTAATGGTTGAAAGGTGTAGATTGATGAATTATCCTTTAGAAGAGGTAAACGAAATCGTGGTAAGTGCGGAAGATTTAATGCGTAATCGGAGTGAAAATCCTGCTGCTCTGGCTTATCGTGCCATTATTTATTCTTCTATTGCAAAAATGTTGATGCAATATGGTGAAAAAGAAAGAGCAATTCTATACATGGAGAAATCAGAGCGAGTGTTATCTTCAATAAGTGATATAAAAGTGAGGGATATTGCAAAGATTTTTGTTTGGCGGGACAAATCAGAATTTTATTCTTATGGTTCATTAAACGATGCGTGGCATTGGACGGAAAATGTGATTTCGCAGATTGAAAAAATCAGAGAAAAAAGGAATGATTACACATCAAACACTTTTGTATGCGGTTATTTCAAACTTTTTGGTGAAAATATAGATAATAAAAAATTTGAAGAACAACTTGTTGTAGAGTATAGATATGCAAAATTACTAATTGGCGATATCTTCAGGGGTTTTGGCTGGTTAGAAGATGCAGAAGAAGCTTTAAAAGATGCGTTGGAACATTCTAAATATATCGGGGATGAACTTGAATCCCAGATTAAGATAGAGAAGATAAAGGTGATCAGGGATTTTGAGTTTGAAGCTTTTGAGGATTTGTATAAGCAAATGAAAGAGCATGAAATTGAACTGCCTCCTGAGCATATCGCGGCATTCTATGCGGAATATATGCTTTCTTGTATGCTTTTAGGGAGAGAGCTGGAAGAGGAGGAAATGAGAGAAGCGATGGAGCACGTCAAAACGAATTTAATAGCTCATGCACTGCTTCTTGGCGCAGCTCACAAGATTTTCGGAAGATTTGACCGAGAGGAAGTATTGAATGCCCTTGAAATGCTTAAAACGGAACTGAGAGATTTCAGCACTGCGAAATTTGCGTCTGTATTGAAGAAGCTGATAGAAAATGAAAGAGAAAGAGCTTTTGAGGTTGCAAAAGTGGCTGTTTCCGGCACCGCTCAGGGTCCTCTTTTTAGAAGGCTTTTCGCGGAGCTTGCGGATGGCATTCAAAGAGGAGATGATGAGGTGACAAACAAAGCATTGGTTAAGCTGTTCTATTTGCATGTTTAGCAGCCTTAGAGTAATTACGCTGCAACCCTTGCTGAAGAGCACCAAGCAAAAGAGAACTCAAAGAATGCCTCTTTGAAGGCTTGCTTTTCATCTGAGACTAACAGAAATCGGCTCTCGTTCTTTCAATGCACTCACCTTAAGGATGGAAAACCCAATGACATTTCCTTCATCATCAACTTTTTCCATCACCGCATCGTTTTCCGTCTCTCTGAAATAACCCGTTTTTCGCTCAAAAACGACTTCAAGGAAATCCCCTTCGCTGTCATACCAAACTTTTATTTCTTTTCCCATAATGTCTCGCCTCCCTTCACCGTATTTTTCATTCACACACTCATTGTAAGGTATAAGCACTATTTATTCTTTGGTCGTGTTTCAATATCCGTCAAAATTTATATCAATAAAATGCAAAATCAATCGTCTGTCATTTTATCCCCTTTCTGTAATTCCGAATTAACCGTGAAATTAGTTCGTTTACACTGCACCCCACACTTTCAGCTAACTCGTTCAATTTTTTATAGTTTGCCGTTGTGATACTTCGGTCCAGAACTTTTACGCTGCCATCATTCCAATGTAATACTTTCCTGCCATCTAATATGAACCGCTCCGGGTATTCATTCGCCGCCATCCCCTTCGCTTGATTCCACGCCTCGTTAATATCTCGTGTTGTGCACATCTGACCAATTAACCCTAAATTAGCAACCACGCAATCCTTCAAGTTAGTAGTTCCCGGAGGTAGCTGCGAGAGTGCATCTAACATCATGTTAGCTAATTTATTCTTTGATACACCGAGACCAAAACCCTCTCGTTTCATTCGACCAAACATTTTGTCCTCCTTTCCCCTAATTCTTTTGCTTGTTTAAAAAGTGCATACCGCCTCAGTTGATAGGACGGGCTAACGTCCTCTTTTATGTTCACCGCGGGTTTCTTCGCTTCGACAAAGAACTTCCTTTGACCGCCAATTCTGAAACTGTAATCCGGTGCTCGTGTCGAACCTCCCACCTTTATCGTATCCTCCAGAACAACCTCCTTGTATTGCTCCGCATAGCCTTGTTTATTGCTCACGTCCCAGCCCAGCGCTTCAAAGAACGGGTCAATGAATTCTCGTCTTACCTGTGCTTCGTTATATGCCGATTTCTTATACACGTCAAGATTATACCGGAATCGCTCAACGAGTTCTCCAAACGTTTGTTTTGCTTGTTCTTTTGTGTAAGTCATCTGCCAAAACTATGTTTTTTAATCTATATAATCATTCATAACATTTAAAAATTAAACCGTTGAGCCATCCGGTGCCAGTAAGGACTGCTAAATCCTTATTCATCGCGACAAGATCGTCGCTATCGAGTTTGTTAACATCGTCTTTCCCCACGATCCTGGTTAAATTAGCTATTTCCTGGGTTGCTATGGTAACAAAATTAGATAGTTTTTTAATACCTTCTTCAACGTCAAGCTGCTTGACTAATGCCGGATTATGAGTAGTTACGCCCGTGGGACACAATCCCGTGTGGCAAATTCTATATTGCTCGCAATTGATAGCGATTAAGGCTGCTGTGCCGATATACACCGCGTCTGCGCCAAGAGCAAGGCATTTGGCAAAATCAGCAGAAGTACGCAAACCTCCACCAGCGATAATAGACATCTTATTTTTCACACCACGGTCTGTAAGAACTCTAAAAGCCCGGGGCAATGCTGCAAAAATTGGAATACCTACGTGTTCCCTCACGTAAAAATCCGTTGCTCCAGTACCACCACCAAATCCGTCAAGAGCGATAAAGTCAACCCCGGCATCAACTAAAACCGGAATATCCTTTTCTACATTGCCACAACCAATCTTTGCTCCTATCGGAACGCCATCTGTAACCTCACGTAACCAGGAAACTTTTTCTTTTATTTCTTGCGGTGTATGCATATCGTGATGGTGCGCTGGCGAGTACGCGGCTTCTCTACCCTTCAAACCTCTAACCTTTGCGACATCCGGAGTCATTTTACTGGCAGGCAAGTAACTTCCTTTACCTGGATAAGCGCCCTGCCCAAAACGTATCTCAACAGCCGCAACCCGCTTCAGCATTTTCTCGTCAACACCAAATCTGCCCGTGGAATACTGGCATATAAGACAATCCGAGGCAACATTGAGTTCCTCTTCCAGTATGCCCCCTTCACCAGAATTAAACGCAATGTTCAATTTTGAAGCTACCTGTGCAATAACCAGTTTAACGTTTTTTGAAGTCGCACCATAGCTCATCCCGATT
>WJOV01000104.1 GCA_009618475.1 Methanosarcinales archaeon
TACCTTGCATCTAACTACAAGAAAGCCTTTTTCGGCTTGAAATCTTTAAAGGACAATCCTGTTATTATCTACCTTGCCAACTACTGTTAAGTACGGGGTATAGGTGACTTATAATTCCTTTAATTTTTTAAATATCCCCTCGATTAACAAACTCCTGTTTAAACAGCACGAAATTGAGCGCACGGGCTGGGATAAGAAGATAAACTTCGATACACTGACGGATAGTACTTGCTCAATATCTTGTGGTATAAATTCTAAACACTAAACAAATCCAAATAACCAAAATTACAAATTCAAAACAAACCTTTACCAAAGAAACTATTTTTTGATTTGGATTTCCCACCTCTTACTACTACTCACCTTGCCGCCCTCGCCATTCTTTCCTTCTCCTCCTTCTTGCTTATCGAATAACACTTCGCGTTTTTTGCCGCATTTATTATCTCATTAGCAAGGCACCGCTCTACACTCCTCTTGCTCTTGAATGCACACTTCTGTGTCCCATGTGCGATGAA
The DNA here is from genome assembly GCA_009618475.1 of Methanosarcinales archaeon. GTDB lineage: Archaea > Halobacteriota > Syntropharchaeia > Alkanophagales > Methanospirareceae > WJOV01. The sequence goes on from WJOV01000104.1 coordinate 513, forward strand.
AAGCAGTGCCTGGTCCACTTTTCTTTGCGAGGTCACATCCACCGGTTTAGGAACCAATATGCCGCCAAATCGCAACCTGATTGTTTCTTCCCTCGGACCCACGTTCTGGATCGCATCCACGAGCAACTGAACCGGGTTCTCCTTCGTATCCTCATATATCAAATCAAAAGCGTTTTTAACGATTTTGTAGATTTTTACTTTCTTCCCCGTGTTCTTCTCGCCCAGCATTAATTTGTTGATCAGCCGTTCCACCACGCAAACTTTTGATTGCTCAAACTGCTGTTTCGCATGCCGACCTCCTGTATGCAGCACTGACACGGGTTGGAGACTGGTGTGCCTTTCCACGCCTACGTCCGATATCTTCACTTCTGCGATGTCCCATTTATCAAATATCTTATCAAATGGCATTTGTTTATTCCTCCATTTATTCCCGTTACCTGATGACCTTCTCCTTCCTTCCTTTTATCAATTCATTCAATGATATGTCGGTTACCGCCGTTACCTTAAATCTCACGCCCGGGAGGTCCCCATACGACCTTCCTTTTCTACCTCCCACGCCCACTATCAATACCTCGTCATGCTCGTCTATAAACTTTATGGCACCGTCACCGGGGCAAAAAGCGGTCACCTGCTTACCATTTTTGATTAACTGAACGCGAACGCATTTCCTTATTGCGGAGTTCGGCTGCTTCGCTTCTACCCCCACCTTCTCCAGAACGATAGCCCTTGCCATGTGCGCTCCTTCCAGGGGGTCCGCTTTTTTTGCTGATTTCAATGCCCTTCGAACGAACTTCTCGCTCTTCCACCTGAACGTCTTCCTACGCATCTTCGCCTTCCTTGCCGCATACAGTCCTCTCCCCATATCTTTACCTCAGTTTACAATAATTATAATATTATCACGTTGTCTATATTTTGATTTCTTTTTACTAATAATTTTACCTTCTTTATCTTCTCCCCGTGCTTTCCGATTGCAATGCCCTTGTCTTTATTGAATACCTCCACGTATGCGCAGATTTTGTCATTCTTGGTCAACAGCTCTATACTCTTCACATAAGCCGGACGAAACAGATTCTCTATGAATTCCTTTATATCCGCGGAGTGTTCCACAATCTCTACTTCCTTTCTTAGCAGCTTTTTTACCTTATTTATGTTTGAACCTCCCTTACCGATAGCTAAGCCCATGTCTCCTTTTTTTACCACCATTATCACCTTATTCGCTTCGTTATCCACCACGCAATCCTTGACTCCCGCACCCGTAAGACTCTCGAATACCCCTATGCACCTTATTCCATCAGTGTCCAACTTCACGGTCAATTTCAATCACCTGCTTTTGCACTCAATGTTTTCTCTTTAGCGTGAACGTTAGAGGTCAGAACCCGTAAAAGTTCCGACTCCCCCGTATCTATAATACATAAAGAAGCAATAGAATAAGGTTTCCCGCATGCAAGCCCGAGTTCGATGTCATTCGCAGGATATTCATAAACGATGATTCTTTCGTTCTCTTCATTACTATCCATTTCTTTTAATTTCGCTTTTAGCTCTCCCGGGCAATTAGAAGCATGAATGACTATTTTATCTCCTTTTCCACCACCGCTCCTGATCGCTTTTATTGTCTCCCTTGTCCCTATCAGCACTTTACCGCTACTTATTACCTTTTGTAATTCCATCTCCACGTCCGAGAGCTCAACTGATTTTCCTTTTGTCTTTGCCATTTTATCTCGCCACTAATTCTACTGCTCCTGTTCCCAGCTTTATTGGCTGCCCAACAATTACGCTCTCCGTAACGCCCTTTAGCTTATCCGTTTCGCCATACATAGCAGCCTCCAGCAGATTGTCCACCGTGACCTCAAAAGCAGCTCTCGATAGAACCGATGCTTTCTCTCCTGCTAATCCATGCCTTCCTATCTGCTTCACTTCCCCGTCCATCGTCATCGCATCTGCAATTAACGTTACATGGCGGGCATCCACGTCCAACCCTTGCTCCTCTAACGTGTCCATCATCTCCTCGATTATCGCATTACGTGCTGCTTCTATGCCCAATACCTCCGCTATTTCTGCTATGTTATTCGTCGTTGTTCTACGGAAATCCACGCCTTCTATCCCCCGTATCTTTTTCAATCCCGAGCCCTCCGTGTACAGCATGTATTCCCCATCAGTGTCTCTCCTCACTATTACTCGCTTTATCCCCTCTATTCCCGTCACCAGCTTGTTTGACACCTTCGCCTCAAGCCTTAACAACTCGTGATAGAGGTTATTCTTCGCGTGTATTCGCAATTTGCCATCCTCTACCGCTTCCACGAGCACGTCCTTGCCTATGTCCTTTATCTTCTCTTCTACTTCTTCTCTTTCGAGATGCCTTCTCTTCAATTCCTTTTCCTTTAGCGAAACCCACACACTCATATCCTCTGTGGATGCCTCCACTTTGCCTATATCCTGTATATACGTCTCTTCTATTTCCATTGCCAACCCCTCTGCCTTCGTTCTATCTGATGCATACTCTTCCGCTAACTTTATCTTCATCGCGGGCGTTGATGGCTTCTTCCTCGCATCCACTATTTCTATTATCCGTGGTAAACCAAGCGTTATGTATATCGCACCTACACCGGCATAATGGAAAGTCCGCAGCGTCATCTGTGTCCCGGGCTCGCCGATTGACTGTGCTGCAACTATTCCCACCGCTTCCCGCGGCTCCACCTTCGCTTTTTCATACTTCTCCTCTACTTTATTTAAAATCGCAGCCAGCTTTTTCACGCTTAGCTTTAGCCTTACAACCCTTAACTTCTTCTTCAATTCTTCTTTTACCTTCTCCGGTATCTCGCTTTTATTCACTTTTAGCTCTATGTCACCGAGTTTTACTTCTCCTTCCTCCCTCCTGCCCTGCATCATTAAAATATCCTCGGCGTATTCCTCCTCTATCTCCAGCTCTAATAGTTCATCGATACCAACGGTTAGCTCTACGGGCATAAAATATTCTCTTATTAGTCCTGCTGTTTCTTCCTCTACTCCTCCCCTCACCAATTCTTTTGCTACTTCTTCCTTTCCTTTCGCCGCTACTCTCATCTCCATCTCTCTCTATGCTCCTACTTCTGCCCCTATTGCTTCTCTTATTATCTCGTCTATATCCACAACTTTTCCATACTCGCCTTTTGAAGGGTCCACGCTATCTTCGCCGTATTTAAATTGCACGATTGTATCCCTTGTCTCTCTGACCGTTTCGTCATTCTTCACTTCGAGGTCTTGTAAAGCGTTGACGAGCCTCCTCTGGAAGTATCCACTCTGCGAAGTGCGGACTGCGGTATCCACCAATGCTTCCCTCCCGCCAACAGCGTGGAAAAAGTATTCGGTCGAGGATAAGCCATCTTTGAAAGACGATTTTACGAACCCGCGAGCATTTGCACTACGGTCTCCGGGTTTAAAGTGTGGCAACGTTCTCCCCTGGTATCCCCTTCTTATCCGTTCTCCCCTGACGGATTGTTGACCTACGCAGGCAGCCATTTGCGTTAAATTAAGAAGAGAGCCACGTGCACCTGACTTTGCCATAAGCACAGCCGCATTTTCCATACCGAGGTCTCTCTCTGCAATCGCACCAGCAGCATCTCTTGCACGACCGAGTTCCTGCATTATCAATAGTTCCAGCGTCTCCTCTAACGTCCTCCCGGGTAGAGCCTCAAGCTCTTCTGCGTCATACGCCCTTATCAATGCATCAACTTTCTTCTCTGCTTCACGCACCGCCTCTTCTCTTATCTGCCTCTTTCCTTCACTCGGTATATCCTCATCGCTTATACCGAAGCTAAAACCGGCTTGCAGGATATAATTAATGGCAATCCGGGAAGCATCATTTATAAACCTTTTCGCAGCTTCTTCTCCGTATTGCCTGAATATTTTGTCGATTATTCGCCCTTTGAACGAGCCTATCGCCATTTCATCTATTACACCGCATATCACTTCCCCTTCCTTTATTATAACATACGCCTCACGGGGGCATTTCTCCTTCTCGCATACCAAACCTCTCTCAATGCACTTCTCGCACATCTTCCCTCGAAATTGTAAGTTCAATTCCTTCGGTAATATCATGCCGAATATTTGCTTTCCCGTCCAATAAGGGACTTCCATGCCAATGCCCGGAGGAGACACGAATGTCCCCGCAGGCGCTCCTAAATCGTCAATATCTATTTTCCTCAATACCTCCAGCACTTCTTCCTTCTCAAACCTCTTTTCTCCATGCGTAAGTAAAAATAAACCCGTAATGTGATCATGGATGCCACCTATAATTGGTCTGCCAAATCTCGGCGATATTATATTGTGCTGCACCGCCATCAGGATCTTTGCCTCTGCCCTCGCTTCTTCGGTCTGCAAAACGTGAAGGTTCATCTCGTCACCGTCATAATCGGCATTGTAAGGTGGACAAACGGCAGGATTTAACCTGAACGTCTTACCGGGCATTACACGCACGTAATGTGCCATTAAGCTCACTCTATGCAGAGATGGCTGTCGGTTGAACAACACGATGTCCCCATCCCCGATATGCCGTTCTACCTTCCACCCGACGTCTATCTCTTCTCCTAACGCCTCGTAATTGCTTTCCGTTATTTTTACCTTTTTACCATCCGCTCTTCTCACGTAATTCGCACCCGGATGTTCTCTCCCCTTCATTACTATCTCCTTCATGCGCCCGAGGTTTCTTTCGGTCACGTTAACGCCGATTGTCAGCTCTTTTGCTATCTCTTCGGGCACTCCAACTTCATCTATGTCTATGTCCGGGTCAGGAGATATAACCGTTCGAGCGGAAAAATTCACTCTCTTTCCTGATAGCGAACCTCTAAACCTGCCTTCCTTTCCTTTTAATCGCTGCGACATCGTCTTAAGCGGTCTGCCACTCCGGTGCCTCGCAGGTGGTAACCCCGCAATCTCGTTATCGAAATAGGTGCTTACGTGGTATTGAAGAAGCTCCCACAGGTCCTCTATTATTAACTGCGGTGCACCGGCATCTCTATTTTCCATAAATCGCTGATTTATCCTTATTATATCCACCAATTTATGTGTCAGGTCGTCCTCGCTTCGTTGTCCGCTTTCTAACGTAATGGACGGTCTCGCGGTTACTGGCGGAACCGGTAATACCGTAAGCACCATCCACTCCGGTCTTGCATCTTTTGCACGCATTCCGAAAAGGGCTATCTCTTCGTCTGGTATCCTTTCAAGTCGCTCTCTCACATCGGTAGGCATTAATCTACGCTCTCTCTCTTTTTCATCTATTTCTACGTACGCGGTGGGCTTATCATATTTTACGACCCTCTGGGGCAACCCGCAGTAAACGTTTAGCTTTTCTTCTTCTTCTTTTTTTACTGTGTACGTCTTATCTTTACCGGTTATCACCCATCTATTGTCTATTTCTTTCCTGATAGTGGCGTTTTTAGAAAGTGGACTTCCCTCCCTTGCGAACGTCTTCTTCAATTCTTCCGGGATAACGCCTTCGTTTATGCCATTCTCTAATCCCGCACTCGCCGCCTCCGTATTAATGCTAAACAAATAATCCCCGCAATACGTGCATACGCCTTTTTTCGATGCTTCTTTGAACACTCGCTTCACTACTTCTCCAACGTCCGTTTGCTTCTCTCTTTGCAGCTCTATTTCTCTTAAAAAGCTCCTCTTTTCGCCCGCATCGTATATGTTTAGCTCCCCATCCTCTTTCTTGATAATGAACATATTTTTACCTGTTACTACTACCCATTCACCATTCTTTTCTTTTGTAACGCCTACGTCATTCGAAAGTGGAACGTCGTTAGTTTTGAATACGTCGCACAATTCTTCCGGGATAACGCCTTTGTTTAACCCACGTTCTGTTTCTGCATCTGCATCTGCATCTGTGACTGAGCACAAAAAATACTCGCCCTCCAGCAAAACCCTTCCACACTTCCTGCATGTCGCATTCAGCATCCGGTATATCAATTTAGCATACCCTACGTGTATAACGGGAGCAGCAAGCTCAATGTGCCCGAAATGTCCCGGGCATTCGCCCATTCTACCGCCACACGTCTTACATCTTAACCCCGGATCGATGACTCCTATTCTCTGATTCACCAAGCCCATCTCTATCGGAAAGCCGTCTTCACCATAAGTATCGGCAGTTATTATCCTCGCAGCACTCATCTTCCTTATCTCCTTTGGCGAGAGCAGCCCGAATTTTATCCCTTTTATCCTTTTCGTCCTCATCTCTTTCAGACCGCCTCCTCTAATTCTAATCTCGGTGCAATGCACAGCACTTTCATCTCATCCAGGAGCAACTTGAATGCATAACTCATCTCCACCGGGTATATGTCCGTGTCCGCACCACAATTCGGACAATATGCAGACCCTGTTTTCCTATCAAGAGTCGCAATCATACCACAATTCCCACACACCAGCTCAACGACCCTGTCTGACTCATCCAATAGTCGGTCCTTTAGCGATATCGCAGCTCCATAACCTACAAGAACGTCTCTTTCCATCTCTCCAAAACGAAGCCCGCCTTCCCTTGCTTTCCCTTCCGTGGGTTGTCTTGTTAATATTTGCACGGGACCTCGCGCGCGCGCATGCATCTTTGCTGATACCAAATGGTATAGCTTCTGATAATACACCACGCCAATAAACACGTCAGCACCTATTTTCTCACCCGTTGTTCCATCGTACATCACTTCCAAACCGGTATGAGCGAAACCAGCACGCGTAAGTGCTTCTCTTAAGTCTTCCTCCGGCTCACCGGAAAAAGCGGTTCCGTCTATGTATCTCCCTTCCAATGCACCCACTTTACCACCTATCATCTCCAGCACGTGTCCTACCGTCATCCTCGAAGGAATGGCATGCGGATTTATAATCATATCGGGAATGATTCCTCCTTCTGTAAATGGCATGTCCTCTGGCGGCACGATTAACCCAATAACGCCTTTCTGTCCATGTCGGGATGCGAACTTATCCCCTACTTCCGGTATCTTCTGGTCTCGAACACAGACCTTAGCTAAGCGCCTGTTGCTACTCGATTCCATAAGCACAAC
>WJOV01000090.1 GCA_009618475.1 Methanosarcinales archaeon
TTTTATTTTCTCCTCCCCAATTTTTATTCCAACCATGAATTTATCATGGTAATTTGGAGGTTATTAATTTATTCCAAAACTAAGTTGTTGGGACAGTAGTTCTTTTCCGTTCGCCTGATGATCAACAGATTAATCATCAGTTTATCTTCGGTCGCCTGGTCCGCGGAACTGCCTGTTATCACTGTTTCTATAGCCCGTGCATCTTCTTCAACGGTCGCTAATTGCTCCTCTTTCTCGTCTGTAAGTGCCTGAACCTCCGTGAAGGCACTGTCATACTTCGGAATCGTTGTCTTGACTTCCTCTACTGCCGTTTTGTCTTCCACGGTTTCCACCATTCCTGTAAGCTCAGTTGCCAGGCTCTTTACTTTCGCCACGGCTGCGTTGGTATTGTCAATGCTCGCCTGGTCTACTCTCATTATATAGTTCTTTTCCTGCTGCCTGACCGTTTTCATTTCCACCTTCAGCTCTGCCGATTTTCCCATTATGTCGCTTTGGTCGGACATGGCGCTTATTTGCAAGAATGCAACTATTCCCAGTGCTGCCGTCAATACCAACACGGCGCCAAAGCCCAGAAACAATTTCGGTCCTACTTTCATGTTTCCCAATCCCATCTTTTTTCGTTTACCTCCTTTTTGGTTTTATACTTTGTGGCAGACCGTTCAAAGACAGGGCATCGAGTGTGTTGTTTATTCTATAAAGGTTAAACTCCCTATGGTGTATTAGCTACATAGCAATACCTTTAAATAGGACTAATATAGGAGTAGTGATTGTATTTAAGGACCTGGTGAGAAGAGCTGGCGTGGTTGACGTGGAAAATCTGAGAAGAAGCGATATAAATATTGTCGGTGCTCATGCCTTGCGAAAAAGCTTTTCCACTATCTGCCGGAATTCCGGAGTCCCTCCGGACCTCGTTGAGTTCATGATAGGGCACCGGCTGAAATTTAACGGTGCATACTATGAACCATCCGACGAGAAACTGAAAGAAGGGGGAATAAATAGGAATTCGGTTTACAAATGCCCAAACTGTGGGCTGGACCTGAAGAAGAACTGGAAAATATGCCCCAAATGTGGGAAGAAAGTAGGATTTACAACGTGCGATAAGTGCGGAGAAACGCTATCCTGCGATTGGGACTACTGCCCGAAATGTGGTAAGAAACCACGAGATTTCACAAGATTGACACAACACTTTTTCTTTTTTGCAAAAAGAAAACCTGTGCTAAAAGAAAAAAAGTTCTTTTGGTAAAGCTTTTCTTTCTAAGAAAAGGTTTCTCGTGGGAATCTGTGTAATCTTGTGGTTATAAAAAGGGCTAAGCAAATGCCAATATTTATTTCAATATATTCAACAAAAATTACAAATATCTGACAAAAAATTTTGTGACAGCGAAAGTTTTTTAAGTAACCCCTCTAAATTAATTGAACATGGCAGAAGTAGAAAAAGATATGGGTATTGGTGTTGATGTTGATAAACCGATACACCATAGGGAGTTTAATCTTCATAGATTACACTTTTATATTACGATAGGGCGGTTTTGACAAATCAACCTGATGTGCCTCTCGCTTGTCGTGTAATATCCCAAGCACGTAATGCTTTTTGTATTCGCCGTATGGAAAGGATAGAAAAAAAAGATACCGCCAGAGGTTTATACTCCTGCACTGTTTACCCTGTCGTCACCTCACAGCCATCCTTTTTCACGATTACCGTATGCTCGGCTTGCGAAACTAACCCTTTCTCTTCTTCTCTCAATACGGGATACTCCCTTAACGCACCCGTGTTTTTCAAAGTTCGGAGCGCTAAATCAAGCCGCTCTCTCGGCAGCCACCTCCTGGCGAACGGCAGCCCCTGGTACTTTTTTAGTTCCTCTAACAGCTTCTTCGCTTCTATCACCCTGACCGGCTTCGCTTTTATCAGACTGTATATCTCCGCGTTACCACTTTCTACTACTTTACCCGCACCATCAGTTGCAAACGGCTCTATCGCAACGATGTCGTTCTCCTTTAATATCACTCCATGCTCATACTTTACATTGGGAATTGAGGGTGGAGCATGAGAATTGTATCTCACGAGACCATGTCCAGAGAGATTAACCACGGGTTTATATCCCTGCTCGCGTATGGTATTCTCGATTACTTCTCCTATCTCAACGGTGCTTATGCCATCACGAATTAGCTTTATCGCCTCGTTTAACGCCGCTTCCGATGCTCTCACCAGCCCTTCGTTGTTGCCACTTAAATCCACTGTCACTGCACTATCTCCAATATAACCGTCTATATGAACTCCAATGTCTATCTTCACGAGGTCAGCGCCAAAAACGGCTTTGTCGTCTATCGAAGGAGTAGCATGTGCCGCTTCCTCGTTCCTCGATATATTACAGGGGAATGCAGGTTCTCCGCCCTTTTCCCTTATGCCGTTCTCAACGAATTCCGCAACCGCTAATAACGAGCCCCCCTCCTTTACGAGCTCTATTGCCCCTTCTCTTACCTCTGACAGAATCCTACCCGCACTTATATACTTATCCAATACGAGTTCCATTTCTTCTCCCATTTTTATTACTCCAAAACGCCCATTGTTTGTTTGTATTTGTTTAGCTCCTTTATATAACCACAAGATTACACAGATTTTCAATACAAAAAGAAATATTATGTTATATCGGAAAAAACAGAAATGCCACCCAATATATTCGCATCATTTTCAAGCCCCATCCAAAAAGCTATCCGGGAAAAAGGCTTTCCCACCCCTACTGAGCCACAAATTAAAGCAATTCCGCCTATAATAGAAGGAAAGAACGTATTATTGATTGCACCAACGGCGAGTGGAAAGACCGAAGCGGCGTTCTTACCCGTGATAGATGCGTTAATCAAAACGGAGCGAGTCCCCGGGATAAAAGCACTTTACATAACGCCACTGAAAGCTTTGAACCGGGACATGCTTGAACGATTACAATGGTGGTGTAAACGGCTTGACCTGCGGTTGGGCGTAAGGCATGGAGATACGTCTACGCGGGAAAGAGAAGCACAGGCTATGGTTCCGCCCGACATCCTGATTACAACGCCGGAAACGTTACAGGCGATATTACCGGGTAGGATTATGCGCCAGCACCTCGCATCGGTAAAATGGGTAATCGTGGACGAAGTGCATGAACTCGCTTGTGACAAGCGTGGCTCGCAATTATCGCTTGCGTTGGAGCGGCTTCGCTACCTGAAGAATGCCGATTTCCAGGTCATCGGCTTATCGGCTACCATCGGCTCGCCGGATAGAGTGGCAAAATTTTTGGTCGGAACGGATAGGGATTGCGAGATAATCAACGTTCCCGTATCACGGTCAATGAAGGTAGAGGTTTATTATCCGAGAGCCGAGTCGCAAGATTATAAACTGGCAGAAGAGCTTTACACTTACTCGGAGGTCGCCGCCCGGTTACGATTGATGAAAAAGCTCGTCGAGCAGCACGAATCCACATTAATATTCACAAATACTCGCTCGATAACGGAAATCCTCGGTAGCAGGTTCCGAGTTTGGGACCTGAACTTCCTCGTGGGTGTTCATCATGGCTCGCTATCCAAACCTTCGCGAATTAACGTTGAAAAAGGCATTAAAGAAGGCAGGCTGCATGGGATTATCTGCACGAGTTCCTTAGAACTGGGTATAGACATCGGAAGGCTGGATTTTGTCATTCAGTATAACTCACCGAGACAGGCGACAAGGCTCCTTCAGCGCGTTGGTAGAAGCGGTCATAGAATTGGCGGTATTGCAAACGGTGCGATAGTAGTCCAGGATTCGGATGATGCTCTGGAAAGTTTGGTAATTTGTCGTCGTGCGATTGCAGAAGAGTTAGAGCCCGCCGATATTCCACAGAAACCGCTTGACGTATTGGCGCATCAAATAGCGGGTTTGCTGCTGGCAAAGAGAAGATGGAGCTTTGAAGAAGCCCTGAACGTGCTAAAAAAAGCATATCCATATAGAGACCTCGCGGAGCATGAACTGGTCAGCGTTTTGAACTACATGCATTCACGAATTCCAAGGTTTTTGTGGTTCTCCGCCGAAGACAAAGTATTTCTGAGACCTAACCGGATAAAACCACTCTACGGCTATTATTTCGAGCATTTGTCAATGATTCCAGAGGAAAGACATTTTCTGGTCATCGAGGAAGGCGACAAACCCGTAGGCGTTTTAGACGAAGCTTTTGTCGCTGAATACGGCAACCCTGGGAATAAGTTCATAGAAGGCGGTCGTGTGTGGAAAATACTGCACCTGTATGGCGACAGAATATATGTAAAGCACGAAGATGACCCAACTGGTTCCATCCCAAGCTGGGTAGGAGAAGAGATTCCGGTTCCTTATGCCGTTGCCGAAGAGGTAGGAAAGATTCGCCGCAGGTCCGTGGAAAAAGAGTTTGAAATTGATAGCGGTGTTGGAGAGACAGAGATAGAGATAGGAAGAGAACTCATAAAGAAATATCCATGTAGCGAGGAGACCATTGGTAGAGCTTTAGACGAAGTTGCACAGCAAGCGAAAAGAGGTTATCCCGTGCCGACAGATAGGCTGTTAACAGTCGAAAGATGGAATGAATATATAATCCTGCACTGCTCGTTTGGGCTTCTTGCAAATAGAACTTTAGCCATGCTCTTAGCTACTGTAATTTCTGACAGGATAGGCGCTCCGGTGGGCGTGCAGCAGGACCCTTACCGGATAATGCTCAAAACCGAAGGAACGGAATTGGAGCCCGAGGATGTAGAGGAGATTATCCTCGATTTGTCAACGGAATCAATCGAAAAGCTCGCCTTGAATGCACTGGTCCGAAGCAGGTTATTTAAACGGAGGTTTATACACGTGGCGAGGAGATTTGGCGCTTTGGCGAAGGGTGCGTCATTGAGTGCCCTCGACCTGGATAACCTGATAAGAAGTTTTGAGGGTTCTGCGGTATTCGATGAAGCTATTAGCGAATCCTGGGATAAGGACGTGGATATAAACCTGACTGTGCAGCTTTTAAAGCGGATAACCGAGGGTGAGCTAAAAATCGCGGTAATAAAAGGAGAGGAAGGCAGCCCTATTGCGGGGATCGTCGAAGTAATAAAACGCGGATACGAGCTAATCCCGCCGGAGAGGATGCAGCAGGTAATAATAAAATACGTGAAGGCGAGGTTGTTAGACGAGTCCTTGACTTTTGTATGCACGAATTGCTGGCGGTATGTAGCGGTGATGCGAATAAACGATGTGGAAATAGAAACGGTTCAATGTCCTGAATGCGAATCGAACATGATAGGTGCGTTAAAATCGGAGGAGAACGAGGTCAGGAAGGAGATACGCAAAGGTAAAAGTAAAAGTAAAAAAGCAAGTAAGTTAGTTAGCGATGCCACAAAATCCGCGGAGTTGATTTCGAACTACGGAGAAGCAGCTTTGGTTGCGTTGGCGGGTAAAGGGATTAACCCGGATGGGGCAAAAGAGATTCTGGAAAAGGAAAGTGCAGTAAACGAGCACCTGATAGAGCTTATAATCGAATCGGAAAAGGAGGTTTTGAAACGCAGGTTTTATAGACGTAGAAAAGAGAAAAAGTAACAAGAATGAGACCATCGAAAAAAAACGAAAATCGGTTTATATGCTATGATAAATAGATAGTAGCAGTAAGCCACTGAGTTCCGTACTTGGGGGTGGGGGGTTTAAGTACAGGCTTCGTACTTAAGTACAGGGTATAGTGGCTGGATAGTCCTTTTTGAAGAACATTCAGTAGATAGTATTTTTTCTCAATGATATACTATATCTACATTTATTTGAAAGAAAATTATACATACCGCGATACTTTATCTACTATAAAAAACCGAAAGCTTTAAATAGGGATTTAAACTATCGATGTCTCGTGGAGGAAATAAAAGGTGAACAAAAAGGGGGAGCGGCACTTTATAAAGGGTAAAGATATTTGGGATTCGGATTTTGGGGAACTATTGATAAAAAAAGAAACAGTCCAAAAATTTGCCCATAAATTTAGAGGGAATGCGAGAATAGCTCTCGGTAGGATATGCACTAAAGAAGACTTTGTGAAAAAGAAAAAGGCCATTTTGAACCAAACACTTCCCTAATTTTTTTTTCTTGTTTGTGGCAGAAAATGGAAATTGAATTTAATGAAAGTGAAGGAGAATGTTTTGAAGATATTATTAAATTATATCTCAAAAGCAAAGAGTTGATGCTTTATGCGGAGGAGATAGGGGATGAAAGTTTCCTTCCCGCAACAGAAGAATTTAGGCATGCTTTTGACCATCTAATGAGAGTTTTCGCATTTAAATTAGGCTTTAAGTCGGGGAACGATGATTACGCAATTAAAAACTTTAATCCCGGTTATAGACATCTTTACAGAGCGGCTTATAATTTATTAGACTTCCTTCGGATTATTTTTAAGGATAAAGTTTATGGTGAACTGAAGGGCTTTTCTGGAAAGACATTGGTAGAAATATTTCCGAAATATTATCACGAAATTAAACCTTTTATTGAGATTGACGTCCCTAAAGAAGTATCTAAACTAAGGTCTGAGAAGGATATAGGTAAGAATACTCAAAAAGATTTAGACAAATATACTGAAATTGTTGAAAGATTCATGACCTATTATGAAGAAATACTCAGAATTAAACCTAGTGTCGCAGCAATTTAATCCTTAGACATAATACTTGGACAACTTCTTATCAGCCTTCTCCTTCGTGAACTTCCAGTCGATCTTCTTTTCTTGATCATTCCTTCTTTTGGTCCATGCCACGACTTTCTGGGTCAGTGTTTCCTCGTCACCGATCCGCCTGCCAGTGCATTCGATGTCCATCACATTGATTTCGATTTCCGCCGCGTTGAGCCAGCTTGCATGCTTTGGTGTGTAGTGGAACTCAATCTTGCTCAGGATTCTTTCTGCCTCATCTTTGCTGAACGCCTCATAGAATGCCTTTTCCTTGTGAGTATTGAGGTTATCGGTGACCAGCCGAACGAGTTCGGCATCCGGGTATTCTTCGTCAACGAACATCTTCACGAACCGCGCGAAATCCTTCATCGTCCTTCTTTTTGTTACCTGCGTCACACGTTTTCCTGCCTTGAATTCGACTGCTACGAATATGTTTGCCGTACCATTCCTGATGTACTCATAATCGTATTTTTCAGGGCTTCCCGGCTTCATGGGGATTGCCATTCTCTTCTCGCCGAGAAGCTGCTTTGGTTTCTCGTCAAGATTGACGAGAGGTCTTTTCGGGTCGTACGGCTCTTCATACAGGTCAAGGACGTCATACATGCAAGCTCTGAATATTGCATCAATCGTCTGGATGCACCACATCCTTCTCAGCCACGGCTTTGTTTTGCTTTTTTTAAAATCAGCCGGATGCTTTCCCGGTTTATTGTTTCAAAACCGTCCCTTTTCCGCATCTCCTCGGTGAGTAATGTAAGCGACCATCTCTTTCTGCCATCGGGCGATTTGGTGCATGCCTGCGCTATGATTTC
>WJOV01000153.1 GCA_009618475.1 Methanosarcinales archaeon
AAAATCGATAAATGACTTCATGTATATGTTTATATCAATAACGACATATAAACTTTACGCTTTTAGCGTTTTGGAACTCAATTTGCGCATCTTTTTTATCATGATCGGTTCCATCAACTTCCGTTGGTTATATGATTTTTTAACTGTCTTCTTCAAGAAGTGGGGTAAATCAAAATACTCATTTACCTTTTTGAAGATGAATCAGCCCACACTAAATTGTAAAGCAAAGGTATTGCTATCGCCAGCCCCACGGACGTATAATTTACGCTGAAGCTTCCCGTAATGGCAAACATACCGGTAACGAAAATACTCGTTAATACAAAAGCAGCAACGAGATAAGCCAAAAATTTTTGAAGAAATGTGAAGTCTTCTACCGCTCTAAAGCCGCTATGCTTTCCGTCCAATTCACGACGACGATGATAAAATCCTCTGCTCCCATCCATAGCCATATTATTCATATAAGTGCAACCACAGAGAAATAATAAGTTATAGAGTGCTCCAGAATGATGATATGTGAAATAAAAAATTATAAGATAAGCAGGGAGTATTACACGCCGCAGAGACCTTTCAAATGCACTCATTCCATCTGACAACCCAAATTTCATCCTTGCGTGATAAACAAATTCGTCTTTAAATGCCTGTTTCGTTATTTTATCTAACGATACTCTCATGCACTCTTCTCCCTCCTCGTCAGTTACATATATGCTCCGCACTTATGGAAAAGTGTCGGTAATTTTTTAGCTTAAGTCGTTACAGGTCTGGTATATCAGGATTGAGCCATTTGCTTTCTTCCCTCCGTTCCGTTGGAGGCTCACCCCTCTTCATCACGTTCACGTATTTCTTCAGCGCATTCGCCATCCGTTTTGCCGCAGCGCTAAGTAGCCAGCTCTTGATGAACTCCCCTTTAGTGTTCATGTATCTCCCCAGCAGTTCCGGCATAACGTTCAGATTGTGGTCTATGCATTCACCCATGAACTGCCAGTGCTCCGTTGTCATCTTCGCCATGGTAAACGTTTCCTCGCTATTTAAAACTGAGCCACGCATTGAAACGAAGTTCACCGGCACGATAAGAGACGAAGTCCCTTTCAAATCCTCTACCAGTTCTGTACTTTTAATCACATCGTCCACAGTTTCTCCCGGAAGACCGTTTATCATCGTTGCTGCGTTAAACCAGTTATTGTCATCGAGAATCCCGAAAGCTTGTGTGACTATCTCCTGCCATTTCTCTGCCTGAGCGGGTAACGTTTTACCTCGCATGTGTTTCGCAATCAGTCTTGCACTTCCGGTCTCTATCCCCGTTTGCGCACCCATCCAATCCTGGTCGAGCATGGAGTAGCACGTTTCGGAAACCGCATTAACAAGACCGGGATTATGATAGACGGTGGCGAGGGCTACGTGGCTTGCACCGATACTCTCAATTCCTTCTACGGTGGCAACACGCCTGAACAGGTTCAGAACTCGCTCATCATCCGGCACTATCCCGTTCGCACCGTAACGCAGGACATCCTCGGAATGAAGAGAGATTGCGACCTGCCCGGCTTCTATATTTGTCTTCACGTCCCTTGCAATATGCTCGATGGACTTGAAGCGGAGCCTCTGCATGCCCGGGGTGCAAAAAGAGCAGCCTCTTCCGCAGCCCCTGGCTATCTCGACCAACCCGTGAATCGTAGCACCCCGGATGTTTGGTATCTCCTCTACGCTTGGCTCTTTTCCTTTTATTATCCCCGGCAGTTTCTCACCCTCAAGTATGGATTTAAACAGCTCAGGAACGGTAATTTCACCCTCGCCAAGATGGACATAATCAATGTTCAGTTTCTTCATAATCGTTTCATCCGCTAACTGCCATGCCGCTTTACCTCCCGCAACTACTATTTTATCCTTCATCACTGGGTTTCGCATCAATTCAAAAAACTTCACTCGGTTGTAAGGCGGTCCGATATCGAGCATGTCCACGAACTCAGAAGTCGGTGGATTGATGCCTAATAAATCGTGTCCACTAACGCCTATTATTTCCGTCCTGCTGCCAACTACCTTTTCCAAATCTCGTGGGTGGACGACCGCAACTTCATCCTCGCCGAACACTTCTGCTAAAGAAGCCTCTATAACCCTGAGCCCGAAGTCGGCGTACAAAGCCCTACCTTTTTTCCTCCGCACTGGCGGTGACCAAACGCAGAAATAAAACCAATCAGGAATAATACCCTGCGGCATGCAAGTAGAAAAACCCACAAATATCCCCCAGCGATACATGCTCATCATCGTTTCATCCGCGGTTAACACGATTTTAGGACTGTTTCTTTTCATCTTTATTCCCCGGATAATTATTATAAGACGTATCATTCTTTATTTTAAGTGAAAATAAAATGGAAGGAAAAATATCGCTGAGCGCATATCTTCATTCTCTTCGATTCTACATCCTGTTCGTTTCCGTTCTTTTCGTTGGCTCCATTGTCCTCGGGTATATGGGTTTCCAGAGCGAGCTATTTAGTGAGCCGATGGAGTGGATTCAAGAGCTTAGCGAGAATATAAAAGATTCTACACAGGAATACCCATCATGGCTAATTTTTTTGGCTTTCTTCGCCGTGATATTCTCGAATAACGCTTTCGCATGCTTCCTTGACATCATATTGGGACCGCTGATAGGTATTTTCCCTATGTTTTCCGCATTTATCAATGGCGGTTTACTCGGCTGGTTTGCACAGAAGGAGGGTCTGATTGTCTTTCTTGCGATAGTGCCGCATGGAATATTTGAGCTACCCGCTTTTTTGCTCTCGGCGGCGATTGGCTTGCGACTGGGACGAGAGGTTTTGAAAAGGAAAAGCGAGAGGCATTTAAAAAAGGAATTGGGGGATGGTTTGAAGGTATTTGTCATCCTGATATTGCCTCTTCTCCTCATTGCCGCTCTCATTGAATCGGTTTTGATTGTTGCGATACTTTTTTTCTAAATGAATTGAAAAATGTAAATTATGAGTAAAAATTCCACCGGATTTTGAGCAGACACGCATCTTTAAACCCGATGTTGTGCAAGTAGATTACGAACCTTGGGAACCAATTCTTTTGGGATTTCCATAATCGTCTGCCCTTCATGTTCATAGGCGGCTTCGTCTTCGGCGACTGCTTCCTCCTCGGTTTGGCTCTCATAATACGCTAAAACACGTTGTACCCGCTCTTCATCCCATCCAGGTGGAAATTTATTCTTATTCCCTCTCATTCTTTTTATTAATTCAAACTTTCTTTAAAAGAAAGTTTGAAATGCGAATCCAAGAAGGCGTGTATTGGTATAAGGAGAAAGGATTGCTTGATGCAAACACATACGTGATAAAGGATGAAATCACGGTTCTCATAGACCCGGGACTGGAAAATTATCTTGGGCGGCGACTCGAAGAGATGCAAGAGGACGGGATAGACCCGAAGGAGGTTGATTTGATAACGATTACGCATCTTCATCCTGACCATTGTGACGCAACCGCTTCGCTTAAGGAAGTTTCGGGTGCAAAAGTTGCGCTACATCCATCACAGATAGAATATCTTGACATTATGATTGAGGAAGCTTCGAGGTTCCTTGGCATTGGCACAGCAAAGAAATTTGCTGCGGATTTGGTGTTTGAGTCAGGCATAGGAAACAGCGAGTTGAAGATATTGCATACGCCCGGGCATTCTCCAGAAAGTATATGTCTTTACGCTGCGGATAAAAAGATATTGATATGCGGAGATTTGGTGTTTGAGAAAAGCGTAGGAAGGACTGACTTGCCTTTTGGTAATAATGAAGAGCTAAAAAACTCCATTAATACGGTGTCAGCGCTGGATACTGAACTTTTGTTGCCTGGGCATGGTGCGATAATAGAAGGGAGGAGCAATGTCAAAGGGAATTATGAATTCGTAAGAGAAGTTTATTTCAAACACCCTCACTCGTACCTATAAAACACTCATCCACTTTTAGATGCTCAGCCCTGAACGACCTTCTATTGCATATCCGGTCTATCATTTCACGCTGCTTCTCTTTCGCTTCCTCTACTTCCTTTCCTTTCGGCTCAAAATAAAATCTCTTTTTCCCCACTCTATCGC
Organism: Methanosarcinales archaeon; assembly: GCA_009618475.1. Classification (GTDB taxonomy): domain Archaea; phylum Halobacteriota; class Syntropharchaeia; order Alkanophagales; family Methanospirareceae; genus WJOV01. Next base: position 4,063 of record WJOV01000153.1, read on the forward strand.
TGCCCTCATTCAACTTCCCTTCATATATCACCGTTTCTCCACCTTTCAAAAGATACGAACAGCATCTCAATCGCTTCTCTAACTCGCTTCCGTCCGTATTTTCTCCTATATCATATACCGCAACATCCGCATCCGCACCTATACCCAGATGGCCTTTATTTTTTAAGCCCAGTTGCCTTGCCGGATTCGTCCTCGTTATTTCCGCGAGCTCGTATAACGAATATTCAACGTCAGGCAACTCCTCATCCGTTAGCCCTTTTCTGTTACTGCTGCTCAGCAACCCTGCGAATATCTTTGGATAAGCGTAAAAGAGGCATCCATTGGGGCTATCGGTAGAAAAAGAAATGCAGCATGACTTCAATTTCAAATATCCTAAGGCTTCCAGTGCAAATCTTATCGAGTAATATGCCTTTTCATCTACTCTTTTCTTCTCCTTCACCTTTGAAAATATCAATGGCTTTTCTAATCCTATATCCACGCTAATGAAATTTCCGCCTTCATCAGCAGGAACGTCATACCCAATCTCCATATTTATATCCGCGCTCTGCGAAGTGCTAAAAATGCCGAGGTCAACAGCTCCTCCCTTTCTTAATACTTCCCTCGCAGCTTCGTATCTCTCTTCGTTATCTATACCCGAAGCGATATGAGCCAACCCGAAAGCACTTAAAACATCCGTATCTTCGTCTAACAGCTCAGGATACGTCCTCAATTGTATCTTCGGCACTCCTTCTGATTTGATTAGTTCATAAAAGAAATTCAAACATCTCTTCTCGTTTATGTCACGATAAAAGAACCCCTGCTTCGCATATTTCACTCCCGCATCGTATATCTTCACGCTTATGGACTTCGTGAGGTGTAAAAGAAAAAGAATGACGCTCTTCACGCCGTCCTTATTGCCTTCTCTTATTTCCTTTTCTATATCGTATAAGCTTAAAACGAGGAATGCAGAAGTGTCCAGCACGGGAATGCTGCTGAGCTCATGGTGCACGTAACTTGCGGTATTCAAGGTCATTAAAGGCTCGTTTACGTATGTATAGCCCATTCTCGCATAGGTATATCCTATTTCTGCCAGTGTCGGAAACCCAAACGTAAACCTCGTTAAGTTCAGTCCATACGTCGCTACATGGCTGTGCACGTCTATCCCACCTGCCATCACTGTTTTATCGGTTGCATCTATTATCTTTTCAGGTTTTATTTCGTCCACTATCTTACCATCGGCAATGAAAATATCACACTGTTCGCCTTCTATTCCATTTGCAGGGTCGTAAACCGTGCCGTTTTTTATGCGTAGTTTCATTTTCGCGTCACGTGTTTATTTGGTTCTGTTAAAAAAGAGGCGGAACTATTCTTTAATCTGTACTATGTTTACCGCTGTTGTTCCTCTTTTCCCCTCATCTCCGCGCTCTCCGCGCTCTCGGCGGTAAACGAATACTTTAATCTTTATGTCCACTTTATTTTTAGACAATATCGAAAGATAAAAATGCACGAAATAGTCGGAGTTTTTAACCACGAAACCGGAAAATCAGTAGAGCTCGTGATCAAGGGTTTAGAAGTGCTGAAGAATAGAGAAGATGCAGGTTTCTGGATTAGCACCGGGAACGGCGATTGGTATTCGGAAGACTTGCCGGGATTAAAACAGGTTGTAAATGAGATGAAGGGTAGTAAAAATTGCATTGCCTGTTGTTCACGTTCCTGTTTCAAAGCAAGTTCTTCTGGTAAAAACAAGTTCGTAGCAGATGCCGAGATATACAATTTAAATTCTAAGAAAAGGTTTGACGGTGCTTATGCATTTGCGCACTGGGTAGGCGATGAGTTGTATATAGCACGAGATACAATAGGTTTAAAGCCCGTTTGTTTCGCACACGCCGATGGATTTGCGTTTGCATCGGAAAAGAAAGTGTTGAAAGCGATGGGATTCCCGCATGCAATCGAGCTTGACCCACGAGTGCTTTTGAAATACAACATAAAAGAAGACAGGTTGAATTTCGAGAAAAGAGATTTCTTTTCCGTTACGCCAGAGATAAAGGCGGATAAGGAGGAGATAAAAGAAGAACTGCTGAACTTGTTGCGAGAAAGCATTTCGAGGAGGATACCGCAGAAGGATAAGTTTTGTGTGCTCTTCTCCGGTGGGTTGGATTCCACACTTATCGCCTGCCTGTGCAAGGATTTGGGTGCTGATTTTGTTTGTTATACCGTGGCGGTTGAAGAGCCGGGGATGAAGGAAGCGGAGGATTTGAGGTATGCGAAGCGGATTGCAGCGGATTTGTGCTTAGAGTTGAAGATAAAGAAAATGCGGGTTGAAGAGCTTGAGAAATATCTCGAAGAAGTCGCTCCCTTGATTGAGGATACGGACGTTGTAAAGATAAGCGTTGCGTTGCCTTTATACGTAGCATGCGAGTTCGCAAGGGAAGACGGTATAAAAACGGTTCTCTACGGGCTCGGCGCAGAGGAGTTATTTACAGGCTACGAAAGACATAAACGAATAAAAAAGGAGGATTTGAATAAAGAATGTTTAGCCGGTCTGTTGAGGATGCACGTGCGCGACCTTTACAGAGATGAAATGGTGGCGAAGTCGCTGGGGATTTCGTTACGGGCACCTTTTTTGGCTCCAGACCTTGTGGATTACGCATTGCGAATACCAGCGTCGTATAAACTGTCGGATGCTGAGAACAAGCTGATTTTAAGAGAGATTGCAAGCGACATGGGACTGGCGGAAGTTGCGAGCAGGAAAAAAAGAGCGGTTCAGTATGGCTCAAATTTTGTTAAGGCGATAGAAAAGCTCGCAAAGAGAAAAGGGTTCAGGTATAAGAAAGATTTTTTGAGGACTTTTTACACTTCCCGGAACATAAAGTTGGGTTGCCTTTTCAGCTCCGGTAAGGACAGTGGTTATGCACTCTGGCTCATGCTAAAGGACGGCTATCCGGTGGAATGTTTAATCACTGTAAAAAGCAGGAATCCCGAATCGTATATGTTCCACACGCCTGCAATAGACCTGGTAGAGCTGCAAGCCGAAGCGATTGGCTTGCCACTAATTATGAAAGAGACGGAGGGAGAGAAAGAAAAGGAACTGGAGGATTTGCGTGCTGCTTTAAGCGAAGCGAAGACGAGATACGGGATAGAAGGCGTCATAACCGGTGCTTTATGGAGTAATTATCAAAAAGAGCGAATAGAAAGAATTGCTGCTGAAGAAAACCTCAAGGTGTTCTCTCCTCTGTGGCATATCAACCAGGAAACGGAGATGCGGCTCGTGGTAACCAATTTCGAGGTGATTTTCTCTGGCATCAGTGCGTATGGCTTAGACAGGAGCTGGCTTGGCAGGAGGATAACGGTGGAGGACGTTGACCGATTGGCGGCGTTGGACATTGAGATGAACATATCAGGAGAAGGCGGGGAATTTGAATCTCTGGTGTTGGACGGACCAATGTTCAAGAAAAGGCTTGTTATATTGAAAAGCGAGATAGTGGAGGAGGATGAGAATACGGCGAGGTTGGTGGTGAAAGAGGCGAAATTGGCGGGGAAATAGAATCGTGGTATTTGTTTACCGCAGAGTTCACGGAGAGCGCTGAGATGAAATAAATGATTTTTCTGACTCTCTGTGTTCTCTGCGGGCTCCGCGGTAAACAAGTACCTCTATTTTACTAATTTATTAGAAAGGTAACAATGTTTTTAGCATGAAGTAGGGTACTCGTGGAATGAACCATCTTACGTATTCTTTATATTCCATTTCCCCCGCAGAAACCTCAAACCCTTTATCTATAACCTGCTTATTAGATGAAAGAAGTCTAAAGAAGATATTTGGATATTCATTCATCAATCTGGTCAATCTTAACGAATATTTTAAATTCTCTCCAAACATTGTGCGGCATAGTCCTTTATACGAATCCAATGCCGATTTTGAGAACTCATCATTCTCGCATGATTCTACAACTCTCTCTGCTGCTAATTTACCCGAGATAAAAGCATATTTAATCCCTCCGCCATAGAAAGGATCGACAAATCCCGCGGCATCGCCGACTAAAATTATTCTATCTGAGCATACCTCTCTTTCGTAGCCGCCTGAAGGAATTAGATGCGCATGAGTAATGACGTCGGTGCTAAATCCTAATTCCTTAAGGAAAGTCATAAATGTATTCCGTGGGTTCTTCATGCTGGAAAGGATTCCACCCACACCAACAGAAAAATGCTTCTCTTTAGGAAATACCCAGCCATAACCAAATTTAGCGATACCATAATGAATGTCAACGGCATTCTCTATGTACTCATTAACGTCTTCATTACTTGCCGGGATTTCCGCGGCTATACAAAGCCCCAACTCGTCTGGCGTATAAGATTCTCGAACGTACTTTGAAACGATACTATTAACACCATCAGCGCCGATAACTACCTTTGCATTGTACTTTTCTTTATTTGTTTCCACGACTATTTTTGACTGTTTTGGACTTATGGATATTGCTTTTTCAACTTCATGAAGCTCAACACCGGCATCAACTGCTTTTGAAACAAGGAACGCATCGAATTTATCTCGAGATACAAGTATCGCCATCCTCGATTTCCTTCTTACTTCAATTTGATGGTTTTTGAAATGAACTCGTTCACCATAGCATTCCCGCTCTATCAAATCCTTTTCAATTCCAAAATCTAAGTGTGATAGTGCGCTCATTGATACTGCACCACCACAGAGTTTAAACCTGGGGATTCCATACTTCTCCAAAAGTAGAGCACTAAGTCCTTTCTCCGCACAAGTTTTACTTGCTATCGCTCCCGATGGGCCTGCACCTATAATTATCACGTCATACTGCTGCATTTTATATCAACCACTGTAAAACAACATTTCTCTCACGTCTCCCCAATCCACTTCCGTCATCACGCACCCTGTCTTTGAAAGCACCACGCCGGTCATTGGCACACCCTTTGAAGTAACGTATCTCATTGTTTCGTAAAGGTCATGCTGACATGCAATGCCCATCGCAGCCGCAGGCTTTTTATCCCTTGTTGCACGCTTAACAAACTCACCACCAGGAGCAATACAAATTTTTATCCCCTGTTCATCACACATCCTTTTGAGCTCTGCAATACCGCATCTACCACATTCTTCGCAGATTATACCTTCTTGCGGCGACGTCTTCGCCGGACATTCGAGGTTGCGAAGGCACTGGGGCAAGAACAGCAATCTCTTATCCATCGGTGTATTTCCATACGCATCTTTGTATATCGAATTCACCAGTGCAATGCCTATCTCATCCACGATCACGGGATTTATGTGGAAGTAACCGAGGAATAGCTTGGTGGGTTGGTAAAAGAGGTTGAGCACAAAGAGCGTGAATCGTGGGAACAGGTCTCTTTTATAAATAGCTAACCACACAGCAGTCAAAATTAGCGCTGCCGCTAATACAACAAAGATTATAAAAATTTCTCCCACCAATACATATACCGAGGCTGGTATTAGATTTTTCATTTTGATTTCGTAATTTGCATTTTGCATTTATTTATTATTTCTTCATAGTCAACGGTGGTATTGACACATCCCAAAGTTGTTAGAGGCACACCTTGCGCTGGCACACCCATGAGCTTTGCGTTTAACATTCCTTCATACAGATTTGGGTAGCAAGCAACGCCTACCACCGCTTTTGGTCTGCTGTGCATAAAAATCCTTCCTGTAAACGTCCCACCAGGCGATATGTACATCCTGATGCCAAGTTCCTTAGAAATAGCGCTTAGTTCCGCAATTGCGCATTTACCACATTCCATACAATGGATACCATCCACCGAGCTCAGTTTAGCCGGGCATTCCATGCTTCGGATGCACTGTGGCAGGAGTAAAACGCGCTCTTCCATGCTCGTAGCGGCGAAATCGAGATAGTTAAGTGCGTTTCTTATCTCTACAGATACCCGGTCTATCAGAGTTGGGTCAACACGAAAGAACGAAAGCAGTCTGCGTAAAGGCTCATAAAGCAAGCTTATTATGAACAACACGAAATTCGGGAATATTATTTTTTTCGTGCGGAATATAAAGAAGCAAAGGAAGAGCGTTAATGCTAAGAGAACCGCGAATGCGATTGCAAAAATTATTACCACCTTTCCCAGTGTTTCAATAATCATCTTATTCTAATAAACTTGCACTTCCAACTTTATAAATATTTGAGATGGATAGAGATACACGAATCGTATCCCGAAGCCTTGTGCATTAAAGTATTTATATATACAATATAATCTAAATATGATGCACAATGCACATCGTTCAGAGTTGTGAGGGAATCCCTTTTGCAGACCCTTCTTCGCTATACGATATTTTGAGGAAGGAAGCGAGGAGCGAGGACAAAGCGTCTTACTTATTGGAATCCAGAGAAGGAAGCGATAAATTAGCAAGGTATTCTATTATAGGCTTCGACCCTGCGTTTAAATTCTCGGTGAAGAACGGCATTTTTAAAACGAAGTCTTATGATGCGGTTATCGCGAAAGAGATGAAGAGCGCTGCGAAAAAATATGAGAATGATAATCCGCTAAACGTGATTAAATCGTTCCTTACTGACCTGAAAATAGAAGGAGAGATAAGAAGAGAAAGATTTATCGGCGGTTTCGTTGGTTATCTCTCATACGATTTCATCCGCTACTTTGTGGATGTCGGGGGGAGCGCAGTTGACAGCCTGAAACAGCCGGATTGTGAATTCTTGCTTACAAAAAAGAACGTTATCGTGGACCACCGAGCGAAAAAAGCATTTCTTTTGTGCAATGAATTTTATGATAATCAAACCTCTTTTAAAGGTTTGAATTCTGATCAAACACTCCTAAAGTCTGAATTGATGAAAAATTACGAGGCTAAAAGAAGTGAGGGAACTTCCGATTCTGCTCAAATATCCGGGTCAGGCGAATTCACGTCAAATATGGAAAAAGAAGAATACGAGCGGGGCGTGAGAGCAGCGAAGGAATACATTCGTGCAGGCGATATTATTCAAGTGGTTCTTTCACAGCGACTGGAAGCGGATTTTGATTCCGGTAGCGATGGGAATCGGGGTGCTTTTGAGTTTTACAAACGATTAAGCGAAGTGAATCCGTCGCCATACATGTATTTCCTCGATTTCGGTGAGCGTAAGATAGTGGGCGCAAGTCCTGAGATGCTGGTCAGGGTTGAAGCTGCTGGATTGGAGCGAAAGGGCAATAGAGGCAGGAAAGTGGAGACTTGTCCGATAGCGGGGACGAGACGGCGTGGTATAACTGAAGAAGAGGATAAGCAGTTGGAAGAGGAGATGCTTAACGATGAGAAGGAGCGAGCAGAGCATTTAATGCTCGTGGATTTAGCCAGGAACGACATAGGAAAAGTGTCTGCGTTTGGCACCGTGAAAGCGACGAGGTTCATGTATCCGGAGAAATATTCGCACGTGCAGCATATAGTAACGGACGTGATGGGGGAGCTGAGAACGGATAAAGACGAGTTTGATGCGTTGGAAGCGACATTCCCCGCAGGAACGGTATCCGGAGCGCCAAAAGTGCGTGCAATGGAGATAATAGAAGAATTAGAACCGACGAGAAGAGGAATATATGCAGGATGTGCGGGCTATTTCTCCTTTAATCGTTCAATGGATACCGCGATAACGATTCGAACTGCGATATTTGAGAAGGGGAAAGTCTATATACAAGCAGGTGCGGGTATAGTTGCCGATTCTGACCCCGAACGTGAGTATAAGGAGACGCTGAGTAAGTGTGCGGCGTTATTGGAATGTATGCCAGGAGGCGAGGGGTAAGGAAAAAATGAATATCCTCGTTATAGACAATATAGATTCATTTGTGTATAACCTTGTGCAATACGTTGGGATGCTGGGTGCCAAGCCGGTAGTGGTGCAGAATAGCGTGAATCTTAGGTATATAGAGAAAATTGTTATGGAGAAGGAAATAGAGCACATATTAATTTCGCCGGGTCCGGAGACGCCAAGAGATGCCGGTGTTACAAATGAAGTGATAAGGCGGTTTTGCAAAGAAAATAAAAAAATCCTGGGTGTTTGCTTAGGGCATTTGTGCATAGGTTATGTTTTTGGTGCCGCGATAAGGAATGCGAGGGAGATAAGGCATGGAAAGTTGAGTTTAGTAGAGCATAACGGCGAAAACGTGCTGAAAGGGCTGAAGAATCCTCTTTCCGTCGTGAGATACCATTCCTTGGTGATTGACGGTGGTAATGAATTTCCCGATAGTTTAGAAGTAACCGCGAGAAGTTTAGACGACCACGAGATAATGGCGGTCAGGCATCGAAACTACGATATTTTCGGCGTGCAGTTCCATCCGGAGTCAATACTAACGGAGGATGGTCTGAAATTGATAAAGAATTTTGTGGATATGTAAATCTTCATAATTTTTATGAAAAGTTCTTAAATAGTCTTTTAATACTACATCAGGTTAGAGAATAAGGAAAAACATTGCAGATAAAAATAGGAAGTTTTTAATAATAGTGGTGAGATGGGATAAGATAGATGAACGAAGATAAAATAGAAGAAATAATTGGCTGCCATGGAACAGACAAATCGAAATTAATCACTATATTGCAGGACGTCCAGGCCGAGTACAATTGGTTGCCCCCGGATACACTCAGGCATATCGCCAAAAGATTGCAAGTTCCTTTAATCGATGTTTTTGGCATAGCCACATTTTACAAATCTTTCAGTCTGGAACCAAGAGGAAAGCATTTAATTAGGGTATGCCTCGGCACCGCTTGCCACGTGCGAGGAGGACCGAGAATTCTGGAGACTGCAGAACGCATTCTGGGCATCAAAGCCGATGAAACAACCGCCGATTATGAATTTACAGTAGAGGGTGTTAACTGTCTGGGCTGCTGCGCATTAGGACCCGTGATGGTGGTAGATAAAGAATATTATGGTAAATTACCGCCGACAAAGGTGGAGGGGATTCTCCGTAAGTATGGATACACAAGCACAAGCTCGAACAACGGAGGAGAAACATGAATAGAAGAAAGATAAAATCGCTCCAGGATTTAGAAAACCTCAGACAGGAGATATTAGTTAAAAGAGACCCGCAAAAGACACGCGTTTCAATATGCGCTGGTACGGGCTGTCTCGCTCTTGGTGCACGGAAAGTTATCACGAGTTTTAAAGAAGAACTTAAAAAACAGGGGTTGGAAGATACAGTAGAGATTAGGGAGACTGGTTGCCCGGGGTTTTGTGAAAAAGGAACAATTGTTGTCATTTATCCCGAAGGGATTTATTATCTCCAGGTACAGCCAGGCGACGTGCCAGAAATAGTGGAAAAAACGTTGGTGGAAAAGAAGATTGCCGAACGTTTACTCTATACCGACCCGGTCACTAATGAAAAGGCAATCCATGAGGATGAAATACCATTCTATAAAAATCAGATGCGACTCCTGATCGGAGATAATATCAAGATTGATCCAAAAAACATCGAAGATTACATCGCTCTCGGTGGCTATAGCGCTTTAGCAAAAGTATTGTCCAAAATGAGCCCGGGAGAGGTAATCGAAGAAGTCAAGAGAGCGAATCTTCGTGGTCGCGGTGGCGGTGGTTTTCCAGCAGGGAGAAAATGGGAAACTACACGCAATGCGCCCGGTGAACCTAAGTATGTTATCGTTAATTGTGACGAGGGAGACCCTGGAGCGTTTATGGACCGGGCACTTATGGAGGGGAATCCACACAGCGTCATCGAAGGGCTTATTATTGGTGCGTATGCCATCGGCTCGCATGAAGGTTTCATATATGTAAGAGAAGAATATCCCCTGGCGGTGGAGAATACGAGCATAGCCCTCGAGCAAGCGAGAGAATACGGGCTTCTGGGAAGGGACATCATGGGTTCGGGTTTTGATTTTGACGTTACGATTTTTCGAGGTGCAGGAGCTTTCGTTTCCGGCGAGTCCAGCGCTCTCATGTCATCATTGGAAGGCAAAGTGGGAGCACCGCAACCAAAATATGTCCATACCTCTGTAAAGGGACTATGGAACAAACCTACAAATCTAAACAACGTAGAAACATGGGCTAATGTCCCGCTCATTATAAATAAGGGCGCCGATTGGTTCACTTCGATTGGTACGGAGGGTAGCAAGGGTGCTAAAATTTTTTCGCTGGTAGGTAAAGTAAATAATACGGGTCTCGTGGAAGTTCCAATGGGCATCACGCTGCGGGAGATAATTTATAATATTGGTGGAGGCGTACTGGCTAATAAAAAGTTCAAGGCGGTACAGACCGGTGGTCCATCGGGTGGGTGCATTCCAGAAAGCTTCATTGATACAGCGGTGGATTTTGACGAATTGACGAAGCTGGGTTCCATGATGGGTTCGGGTGGAATGATAGTGATGGATGAAGATACGTGCATGGTGGACGTTGCCAAATATTTCATTGATTTCCTCGTGGATGAATCATGTGGAAGATGCGTTCCTTGCAGGGAAGGATTGGAAAGGATGAGTGAAATACTTACGGATATTTGTGAAGGGAGGGGAACGGAAGGGGATATAGAATTGCTGGAAGAGTTGTCAGAGGTGATGAAGGATACTTCTATGTGTGGGCTGGGAAGAACCGCTCCAAATCCCGTTTTAACCACCATACATTATTTCAGAGAGGAATATGATGCACATATAAAAGAAAAGAAATGCCCTGCTCATGTTTGTAAAGCGCTGATAGAATATTACATAGACGGAGAAAAGTGCACAGGTTGTCTTGCATGCCTCAAAGCATGCCCGGAAGGAGCTATTAGCGGTGATAAGGAGAAGGTGCACGTGATAACTATGGAAAAATGCAATAGATGTGGAATATGCTATGAGACCTGTAAATTTGATGCGGTAATTATAAAATGAGGTGATAAAGATGAAAAAGATGACAATTAACGGTATAGTAGCGCAGGTAGAAGACCACTGGACCGTTCTGGAAGCTTGCAGATTCTACGGGATAGACGTACCCACACTTTGCCATCATGATGGTTTAAGCCCGGGTGGTATTTGCCGGCTTTGTGTAGTGGAAATAGGCAAAGGAGAAAGGACGAAATTGGTAACCTCCTGTAACTATCCGGTTGAGGCTGGATTAGTGGTGCGAACACATTCCGAAAGAGTAATTAGGGATAGGAAGATGCTGGTCGAGTTATTGCTGGCGAGATGTCCGAGCTCTAAGACGTTACAGGATTTAGCGGCGAAACTGGGTGTGCAACGAGTTAGATTTAAGGTGAAGGATGAAAAGTGCATTTTGTGTGGTCTGTGCGTCAGGATGTGTGATGAACAGATGGGTGCGAAGGCGATAGGTTTTGCGGGTCGTGGAAAAGAACGCAGGGTAACCCCACCTTTTGACATAAAATCGGAGGTGTGTCGTAACTGCGGTGCGTGTATGTATATCTGCCCGGTATGCCAGTTGAGATGCCAGGGACCAGAACCTCCGAGTGTTGTGTGTGGGGCATGCCTGAACGTCGAGCCGGTTTGTTTGCAGGATAACGATGACGTTATGTGTTATCTGGATTCCTGTGGATGGTGTTATAAAGTGAAGAAAGGGGTAGAAAAGTAAAGTATAGAGAGAAAAGGAGTTATCATCAAAGGATTTGCAGTCGTTACGATTTTAATCGGGTCGTATTTAATTGTATCATAGTGGGTATCTTATGATGATTGACAATCCACAAGAGTTCTATCAAAAACTTTCGAGGATTTTATCAGGCGAGCGGAGGGATTGTAACTGACGTTTTCGGTGTTCGTGAAGTTGCTCGAAGGGCAATTTTGGTGAGCGTAGCGAACCACCCCCTCCACTTAGATGATATAATTTCATAATCACCACCTCTGCGTAAAATTACTAAAGTTATCAATCGGCCCTTCGAACTTCACATCTCTCATAACCTCAAACCTTCTTTTGGCACTTAGTATTTTCATTTTCTCGTCGGGTCGAAGTTGATGAATATCTGTTTTGTCTTTAGTTTCTACCACAAAGTAAATACATTGTTTTGTGGTTCCATTTGTCTGTTTTTCAACAATTATTGCCCAGTCATGAGTGTATTTTCCAGCAGGAGTTTCTATAGCGTACCAATCAGGAAGTTTGATGAATAATTTAACTCTTGAATCTCTGTCCAACGCCTGTGCGAAGTCTCTTTCGATTCTGCTAAAACCTTCCTCACTCGGACCCGTATCAATTTCAATTCCGTCTTTATTTTCCCCCTCTATTTTGTAAAGTGTTTTCTTATTATTCAGCGACACAATATATTTATCATAGGTCTGAATTTCTTCATTGAACAATTTTGCATCAAAAGATTCATCCAGTTCTATATATGCAATATTCTCCACAGAACTCTCTTTTAGGTTATATTTGATAATTCTGACAACATTTTCTGCATATTTTTGAGGATTTTCAAAAAGAAGGCGGAGATTATTCACTTTGCGGAGTATCTTCAAAATTGTGGATCTTGTAAGGCTCGTCTCATTTTCAATGTGTCTAACAATATTAAATATACTCTTTAACTTGATTCGTTCTGCACGCTCTCTAATAAACTCTTCTTTCGATTTTTCGTAATCAATTTCCTCTATTCTGACTTTCTGAATACTTATCTCGAGAGCTTTTATTTCAATTTCGTTTATCTCTTTTACGCACTTATTAACGAACTCATTTATATCTATGTTAATAACATACTTCACCTTTTTGGAGATTTTTTCCCATAAACTCTCAAATAATCCACTTTCGAGAGTGTCTTTCTTTATTATTATTTTCTTACGCTTCCGGTTATCTTCTACCGGCGGTGCCCCTTCTCCAACCTCTTCTCTAAATTCTGTCTGCAATTGTTCTACATATTCCCTATAACTTTCATTAGTAACTACGGTTAACAAATTTGTTTCTCTCTCTTGTATCCGCTCTCCATTCAAATTAACTGGCAGTCTCAATCCTCTACCAATTTCTTGCCTTTTCTTTATCTCAGATGTAGAATATGATAAAGTGCATATATTGAATACATTGGGGTTATCCCACCCTTCCCTTAAGGCGGAATGCGAGAATATAAACTCAACAGGTTCGTCTAATGATAATAACCTCTCTTTTTCCTTCATTATTAAATTATAGGCTTCTTCATCTTTCTCAATGCTTTTTGCAGAACGCATTTTGGAAAAATACCCTTTATGCTTTTTCTCAATATCCAAGTCTAAAAATTCGAGAAATTCTACCCCGACTGTCTTTTTAAATTCTTCTTCAAAGATTTTTCTTAACCATCCATCTTCTGGGAGATAGTCATCCACCCGGTTTATGAAAAATAAACTCAACACCTTGACACCCTTAGGATTTAATTTCCGCTTTCTTTCTAAATGCTCTCTTATCGTCTCTTGCATCATAATCCTGATTACTTCGTCTTCATTTACCGAAGATTTGCCTTCATATATTTTCACTCCGTTGGAAAATGAGATATAGCCAGCTCCTTTGTTTATTTCACTAATTCTAAACCCCTCATAATACGGATTGTCAGTTTTCCTTGCCAAATTGTCTCCATGTTTTAAAGTCGTTATTTTAAATTTTATACCTCCTTTTTCCTTAACAAAAACCTTGACCTTTGCTCTCAAACCAGACTTAGTAGAGTCTATTCTTTCCAGAATTATCTTCTTACTACTTGGATCTCCCTCTTCAGTTATAGATAAAACCTCAATTTTCTTTACCAGCCCCAGATTGTAGGCATCATACGGAGTTAGCTTATAAACTAAATTATACACTTCTCTATGAGTTGCCGAGTATCGCAAGATAAAAAGTGGATTTAGTTCTGAAATGCCCCATCGGGATGCCACGCCCCCTATTTTCTGTGGTTCATCCAAAATAACGATGGGATTCGTTTGCTTTATAAGTTGAATGGGTTTATCACCCATTCTATCATGGACATTGTGGATAATATTTATATCTTTATTAAAGGCGTCTCTTGTGATGACCATAATTTGAAGATTGGTATCCTGGGCAAACATTTTTATTTGCACCAGGTTGTCAGACTTATAGGAGAAATAAGTGTAAGGTAAATTTTCATATAATATCCTGAAATGCTCTCTTGTGATTTCAAAAGTCTTTAAAACGCCTTCTTTTATAGCTACCGAAGGAACAACTATTATGAACTTTGTGAAACCATATTTTTGATTCAATTCCAGAATTGTTCTCAAATAAATGTATGTTTTGCCTGTTCCTGTTTCCATCTCGATGGTGAAATTGTATGTGGATTCCAAATCCTCTTCTCCGGGGAATTTTAAGTTCTCGGACATGGGTAATTCATTCTTCTTCTGAATCTCCTGTAAATTCTCAAGGATTTTTTCTTTTGATATGGTTAAAACATTCGGAACTACTTAAAAAGTATAATCGAAAGGCGGTTTTACCTGTCCTTTGAATAAATCAACTATTGAATTAATGGCATCAATTTGAAAATCTAACTTTGGGTCAAATTTTAACTTCATCATCTTAAATCACCTTTAGCCTTACAAAAGCACTCAGGTTTATTTTGTCGTTATCACTCAGGGCTTTATCCAGAAATACAAACACCTTATCTCTGTATTCTGGAGTTCTATCTCTTCAATAGCCTCTTCAGTTATTTTTTCATCTAAGGACATATAGAATTCCAATTTTTGCTTTTCGTCTGCAACATGGAAGAATTTGTTTCCCTTTATCTTCCTTTCTTCAATCTTTGAATTTAAATCAAATCCTTCCTTTAGCATCGTTTCATAAACAATGTCAATAGGTTTCCAATCTCCCACAAGCGGCTCATTAACCCAAAGACCAAGCCACTCTAAGTATTTCTTCTTAAGTTCTTCTACATCTTCTTCCTCGGAGATCTCGAACTCATCTTTGAGATTGAAGTTGGATTTATCCAGTCTGAAGACCTTAAACCCAAAATCCTGATCGTTTTCGGTAAGTTTCTGTTGTTCTTCTTCATTATATTTCTCTGATACTCTCCTTAGTCTTTCTATGCAAATATCCGCAACTGTCGGATAATCCATTTTGATATTCTCATCTTGTACTTCCTCATCTAAATTAACAATGATAAATTTTCTGTTACCACCATCTTCTCTATTTAAATCCCAGACAGCGTGTCCTGTGGTGCCAGATCCAGCGAAGAAGTCGAGGACTATATCTCTATTTTCAGGTGAGATCACTATCGGAATCAGATGCTCTATTAGTGAAACTGGCTTGGGATAATCATATACTTTTTTGCCAAATATTTCTGTAATATCTTTATTCCCATCCCTCGTAAAACCAACATTGTCTAAAATACTCCTAGTGTCTCAACAAATTAGTTTTTAGACAACTATAAATACTGTGAGTTTATCCTATATTTTATGAAAAGGATAGAACTTGCGGAAGAGG